>CAZOUU010000047.1:0-9851 GCA_964583045.1 uncultured Lachnospiraceae bacterium
TCCCATACTAACATAAAAAACGACCTTTTGTATCTAGCATAGGTTGAAAAATCTCTAGTTACCTTATAGTTGTTATAACATACCAGTGACTGCTTTTGTCCTACATTCTCATACCTTGCAGCTTGAAAATGACCGCTAAATGGCCCTCTTGGCTTATAGTATATAAGATACGCTGGTGCATCTTTAGGTATATTCAAAAACCACACATGAGGTTTAACCTTATAGCCCTGTCTCCTTAATAGATTAATAATATACAATACATGAGTTCCCATACGTCCACCCATAACTGTAGCTTCTGGCCATCTTTTTCTCATATGGCATAGTATATCTAAAAAGGATACATTTCTTTCTAACATCTGATATAAATTATGCAAAGCTACTCCACCACAAGCATTATCCGGTATATTACCCAATGGACCATATGTCCCATTTTCTCTTTTATAGCTCCCTTGACTTCTTATAAGTGCTTTATCATACATCTGATTAGGATAATTTTCTATGTATTTATCTAGCTTATTCATATTAAGCCTCCACATCTGCCTCATAATCTACATTGTCATACTTAAATCCAAACATATTATAAAAATCTTCCCAATAGCCTTCTATATCAGCATAGTCTCTCACATTATCTGTAGTTACCTTAGACCATTCCTCTACTATCTGATTCTGTATATCCTCACGCATCTCTAACTCATCTAACCTAATGCGACCTTCTACATCCACTTCACCCGATGGTAATTTATCTCCAAACAATCTATTCATCTGTTCTATACAGTTTTCATGAACACCCTTTTCCTTCATAATTTTGTATAGCATACATATATATAGTGGCACAACAGGTATAGCTGAGCTGGACTGAGTCACTAATGCCTTATTAACTGATATATATGCCTTTATATTACTATCAGGTAGTTTATTTATCTTAATTGCTGTATTTTGTAAATCTTTCTTAGCCATACCAATAGTTCCATTATTATATACTGGATATGTAAGCTCTGGTCCTATATATGAGTATGCCATAGTAACTGCATCCTCTGTAATCACATCATCCCCTCTAAGTGCTTCTATCCAATCATACCAATCTTCTCCACCCATAACCTTAACTGTGGAATTAATCTCTTCCTCATTAGCCTCTATAACCGATGCAGCTATAACTGTATTATTTTTTAAATCTAAAGATTTATTTGTAAATACTCCTTTAGTTGTCTTTAATGCTGACACATATGTAGTACCATCTCTTGTAGTCCTTCTAGGTGCTGCCAAGCTATATATAACCATATCCACTTTACCTAGGTCTTCCTTGATAGTTGCTATTACCTGTTCTTTTATCTCGTCGGAAAATGCATCTCCATTAATAGATTTTGCATATAACCCATCCTTCTTGGCCTCTTTTTCAAAGGCTTTAGTGTTATACCAACCAGCCGTAGCTGTTCTCTTACCTTTTGCCTCTCTTTCAAAAGCAACTCCAAGTGTAGCTGCATCATATTTATAGGCCAAAGCTACTCTACTAGCTAAACCATAGCCTGTAGATGCACCTATAACCAACACCTTTTTGTGTCCATTAATCTTTGTCTTACTCTTAGTATATTCTACCTGTCTTTTTACACTTTCAGCACAACCTATTGGATGAGCAGTAGTGCATATATAATCCTTCACTCTTGGTTCTATAATCATATTATAAGTCCTCCATAGTATAATCGAATTGTTTGATTATCAAAGTATTTTGACACTATATATAATATGTCCTTATAAATAGTTTTGCAAGTATTTTTTCTCTAATTATGTATTCCAGCCATAATATATCTAATCTGATCATCGGAATTTTCAAAGGTAACCTGATTATGCAGGAATTTCTCTCCAGCTACAAAGCTCTCTCCATCTGTATGCACATATAATGGCATCTCTGTCTTTATAGTCACTTTCTTACAGGTATAATTATCTATGCCCCTATACTTTATATGCTTACCCTTATAAGCCTTGGGTATAATCCCTATAACTCCTAATCTTGCTATGTTCATAGCAATACATATATCTAATATACCATCTGTCGGATCTGCTTTAGGGCAAAACATTAAACCTCCACCTTCATACTTTTGTATGTGAGTAGCTGCTAATACAAGCCTATGAAGCTTTATATCATTTTCCTCATCTATACTTATATAGCCATCTACAAATTTCTGTGTTAATAATTGCTTAATGGCTATTACTATATATGTAGCCTTTCCTAGATGTAATTTATTTAAAATCTTTTTTATACTGGAATAATTTGTCTCATAACATACTCCTGCATCATATCCTATACCTGCACTCACCACATATTTTCTAGAATAGTCTCCCGAGCTTACTATTCCATAATCAAGCTTCATATATGCTTTAGGATTTAATATTTCTTCTAAAATCTCTATTGGCGTATCCGATATATTCATAGCTCTTGCAAAATCATTACTAGAACCTATCGGTATATATCCCAAAGTAACATTTGATATATGTTCAATACCATTTATGGTTTCATTTAAGGTACCATCTCCGCCTAAAACGACTATATTTACTTTTCTATCAGAATTCTGGGTTAGCCGCCTGGCTGCTTTTGTTGCATCTCCCGGTCTATTAGTCAGTATCTCTCTATAGTCTATCTCTCTCTCGTCTAATACCTGCTTAATACCCTTCCATATAACAATACCCTGATGACTTCTAGCATTGGGATTAACTATAAAATAGTGCATATTATTCTTTATCTTCCTTTTCTCTGCGCTCAATAATAAGCTTGGTTATGGTCTTATACATAACCTCTACATCTATTGGCTTAGTCATATGTGTATTCATACCACTAGCTATGGTTTTCTTCTCGTCTTCTGTATATATATTCGCTGCTAATCCTATAATTGGCACTAGATTTGCATCATCCTTACCTGATATTCTGATACACTTAGCAGCATCTCTTCCATCCATAACTGGCATATGTAAATCCATAAATATAACATCGTAATAGTTTGGTTTTTTTGCTATATAGTTAATAACTGCAAGCTTACCATTCTTAACTGTATCCACCTCAAAGCCTACTACACTAAGTAATGCCACCATAGTATCGGCATTCATATCCTCATCTTCAGCTACTAATGCTTTCATGCCCTCAAAGCTGATGTTTTCTTCAACACTATCAGAAACCACCTTAGCCTTATTAGAGGGGTTATTATCTCCATTTCTATCATTACCTAACTCTACCGTAAAATATATATCATATCCATTATCACCCGTACTATTTATATTTATGTTGCCACCCATATTACGTATAATTTTATTACATAGCACCATCTGAAATTCTGTCTCACCCAGTTGCTTTGCAGCAGATAAGCTAACAAAATCAAAGGCCTTAAATAGTTGCTTCTGCACTTTCATAGATATAGCCTTACCTGTACCAGCTATACTAATACGATAGAAAGATTTTTGTTTATTACCAGCTACCTTTTCTATAGTAAGTGTTATATTTTCACCTCTATCCATATAATTAATAGCTAGATTGAGCAGATTAACTATAACCTGATTAAGTCTATATTTATCACCATATAAGTTCCCATCATGTATAGATTTCTTGATATTAAAGCCTATTAGCTTCTCATCAGCCTTAGGTCTTACAATTATATCTATATCTGATATCATCTTATTAAAATCAAAATAATCCTTACTTAGCTCAAATTCATCTGAATCTATCTGTGACATATCTAACATACCATCTACTAAATCAATTAAATATCTAGATGCCTTGTCTATACTATCTATACATTCCTCTATGGCTGCTCTATCTTCTAGCTTCTTCTTAGCTATACTAGTCATAGCTGTAATGTTATTAATGGGTGTTTTTATATCATGAGATAGATTTGCAAGTAATGTGCCCTTTGCTTCACTAGTAGCTATAGTAGTAAGCATATCTGACTGTATTTTATTATCTTCTTCAATCTTTCTTTGCTGTTCCTCATTCACATCTCTAAAGCATACAAAACAGCTCCTATCCACATCAAACACTCCAGCTACCATAGATACTCTAATTCCTATCCATCTTGACTCTCCATTATTCATTCTATATTTGAATCGCTGGGATATCTCCATATTACCCTTCTTAAATTCATTGTCTAATTTTGCTATATCAAACATATCAAAGAAATCTTTAGTTTGCTCCTTATCAATTCTATGTTCAAAATAAGGTAAAAATTCAGTAGTAAACGAACCCGTATAGCCTTCTTCTCCCTCACTCTTCGAAGTATCTATATATGTATCCTTATCATAATTCACATCCAATATCGTAAGATATTTACTCTGAAGTGTTAAAGCCAGCTTTCTAAACATTTTCTCCTTTGACTTTACATCCTCTTTATCCTTTTGCTCTGTACAAGCCACTACATAAGCCTCTTTATCACCAGCATAAACTATATCGTTCATAGCTATATTTACCTTTTTATCTAAAAATGGAACATATACCAGGCACTCTGCATCTTCTCCTTCATCTACATGGCATCTCTGACAACTTCTGCAAGGGCTATCCTTTTTCATAATAGCTCGATAGCAGGTGTCACCAATACATATATCGCTCATATATTCTCTAAAAGTATCATTTACGTATAACAGCTTGTAGTTATCATCTATAACATAGACAGAGGTATTTTTTAATCCATTAAGCACTGCCACTGTATTTACTTCATTCTCTATGAACTTTCCATTTACTATCTCTCTACGGATATTTTCTCCTATAAGCTTGGTTAATATCTGCAAATCATACATATCTGTTAAATTAGGTGCATACTCTAAGTCACTCCATAAATATATAACATAGCCTATAGTCTTCCCTACATCCATAATGGCACATTCTAGTACTGCTTTTGCATTACACCTAGTGTATAGTCTTTGTTCCTTCTCCGAGAGGTTAGTAAAATCCTCCCTAAAAAACACATCGGTATCATAAAAGTGCTGATTTACTTCACATATGCTTATATACTCCAAATAGTCAGGCACCTCTGCCTGACTATTTGAGCTCTTCCATTCATAACTAACGGATACATTATCTTGATTAAGTTCTATGATTGCTATAGAATCTGGTGCATAGGTATCTCCTATATAATCCAAAGTTTTCTCAATACCCTTTGATATGCTTGAACTTTGAAATAACATCTCTATAACTGATACATTTATAGTTCCCATACTATACCCCCATTATATACTATCTATCTCTTGTAACCATATATTTGCTACAGCATCTGAAGGCATTCTAAGATCACCTCTAGGTGATAGACTAACTGTACCTACCTTTGGACCATCTGGTATACATGAACGTTTAAATTGTTGAGCAAAAAATCTCTTATAAAATACTGTTAACCATTTCTTAATTACATCCTTGCTATACTGACCTTCAAAGGTATCTACTGCTAATCTGTATATCTTTCTTGGGCTAAAGCCACATCTTAACATATAGTATAGATAGAAATCATGTAACTCATATGGTCCAACCAAATCCTCTGTCTTTTGTGATATAGTTCCATCTGCAGTAGGCGGAAGCAATTCCGGACTAACAGGGGTGTCTAATATATCAAATAATATAGCCTTACAATTCTCGTTATTATCTGCGTAATATCTTACTAGGTATCTAACCAATGTCTTCGGCACAGAACAGTTTACTGCATACATAGACATATGATCTCCATTATAAGTAGCCCAGCCTAACGCAAGCTCCGACATATCTCCTGTACCTATAACTAGTCCATTATTCTTATTGGCTATATCCATTAATATCTGTGTTCTCTCTCTAGCTTGAGAATTCTCATAGGTTATATCATGTGTATTACTATCTTGCTCTATATCTCTAAAATGCTGATTAACTGCTGGAACGATACTTATCTCTTTTAGTGTAGTACCTAATATCTTTGCCAGAGATACCGCATTATTATAAGTCCTATCTGTAGTACCAAAGCCTGGCATAGTAACGCAGGTAATACCTTCCAATGGCAAATCTAATAGATTAAACGCTTTTACTATAACCAATAGTGCCAGTGTAGAATCCAATCCACCTGACAAACCTATAACTGCCGATGATCCATGTATATGGGCTAATCTCTTCTTAAGTCCATGTGCTTGTATATCTAGTATCTCCTCACATCTTCTATTACGCTCTTTCTCATCATTAGGGATAAATGGAAATCTTGCTATATACCTAGTAATTCCTGTATCTATAATATCCATATCAAACATACTCCTCCTCTACCTCTGGCAAATAAGTAGTCATCTTCCTACGCTCTGATACTAATCTCTTTACATCTATATCTGAATATATAGTTTCACCAGAAAATATCTTGCTTTCTGCAAGCAGTGTACCATTGTCTACTATTAAATTATGTCCACTATATACTAAATCTGTAGTAGACTCTTCATCTCCTGCATTTGAATATATATATCCGCATATAAGTCTGGCACTATGACCTTTAATTAACATTCTTCTATAATCACATTTGGTGGTAACCTCATCACTAGCTGATGAATTACATATAACTGTAGCTCCTGCCATAGTGTGTCTTACAGAAGGTGGATTTGGTGCCCATATATCCTCACACAGCTCCCCTGCTACTACCAACTCTTTTAGTCCCGAACACCTAAATAGTATATTCGTACCGAAAGGTATATCCATATCCTCTAGTCTTACTGTAGACATATTCTTAGAGGGTCTTGCAAAATGTCTTGCTTCATAAAACTCTGAATAGTTAGGCAGATATGTCTTAGGCACTATACCTAATATCCGTCCTCTTGATATAAATGCTTGTACATTATACAGTTTATATCCTACTGTAAGAGGCAACCCAACAACTATTAGCATATCCATCTTAGCTGTCTTCTTTGTTAATGCTAATAGTTCTTCCCTTGCTGTTCTTAAAAGCTTCTCTTGTAGGAACAAATCTCCACAAGTATATCCTGTAATTGCAAGTTCAGGAAAAACAACTATGTTAGCTCCATTATCATAGGCACTACATGCGTTACTATATATCTCCTCACTATTGTATTCGCAATCTGCTACCTTTAGTGATGGTGTAGCTGCTGCAACCTTTATATAACCGTCTCTCATAGTCATATTCCTTTCACTTACATATATTTTATGCTATAACGTCTCTCATATCATACATTCCACTTGGCTTGCCCTTTAGATACTTAGCTGCTTCCACTGAGCCTTTAGCAAACACTGATTTGGAATAAGCCGTATGCTTAATCTCTATTACTTCATCTACTCCTGCAAAAATAACATCATGTACACCTACTATTGTACCACCTCTTACAGCCGATATACCAATTTCTTTTTCAGGTCTTTTTTCTCTTCTTGTACTTCTGTCATATACATATTCGTATGCATTACCTGTTGCTTCATTAATAGAATCAGCAAGTGCAAGTGCAGTACCTGAAGGCGCATCCACCTTTTGATTATGATGCTGTTCAACTATCTCTATATCATATCCCGCAGGTGCAAATACCTTCGTTGCATCCTGTAATAGCTTTAACAAGGTATTAATACCCAAAGACATATTAGCCGATTTTAATACGGCTATCTTTTTACTAACCTCATCCACCTTAGCTAATTGTTCCTCGCTTAACCCTGTAGTACATAATACAATAGGAATATTCTTAGCCGCAGCATAATCTAATACCTTATCTACAGCAACTGCTGCCGAGAAATCTATAATAACATCTGCAGCTATATTACACTCATTAATATCTGTAAATACTGGAAAACCATTATCTATATTATCTACTATATCTACTCCTGCAACTATCGTGGTATCTGCATCTTTACTAACTATATCCTTAATAACCTGACCCATCTTACCATTGCAGCCGTGCATCAATATGTTAACCATTATTTTTCCTCCAATATGTTGTTTTATACATTCAAACCTATATTTTTCATAGCTGTCTTTAATTGCTCTGCATGTGCTGGCTCAATTTCAGTTAATGGCATTCTAAGAGTTCCACCACATAGTCCCATAAACTCAACCGCTTTTTTAACAGGAATAGGATTAACCTCTGTGAACATTGCATCAGATAAATCTAATACTTTAAGCTGAATATCCAAGCTTCCGGTTACATCACCTTCAAGGTATTTATCTACCATATCATGGGTTAGCTGTGGAATTACATTAGCTATAACTGATATAACACCCTTTCCTCCAAGAGATAGCATAGGAACCACCTGATCATCATTACCTGAATATAAATCCAAGCATCCCTCTGCAAGTCTCATTAGTTTAACTACCTGACCTATATTTCCTGAGGCTTCCTTAATAGCAACTATATTAGGTATGGTTTTTGCCAATGTAACAGCAGTCTCTGGCTGTATATTGCAGCCAGTTCTACTAGGTACATTATACATAATTATAGGTATTTTGACTGAATTAGCTATAGCTGTATAATGAGCTATCAATCCCTTTTGAGTAGCTTTATTATAATATGGGGTAACAACTAACAAACCATCTACGTCGTATTTCTCTGCTTCCTTAGATAAATATATCGCTGTTTCTGTACAGTTTGAACCTGTGCCTGCTACTACTGGAACCCTTCCAGCAACATGTTCTGCACATACTCTAATACACTCTAGATGCTCTTCATGCGACAATGTAGAAGACTCGCCTGTAGTTCCACATATAACTATACAATCTGTTCCGTTATTAATTTGAAAATCAATAAGCTCGCGTAATTTAGTAAAATCTACCTTACCCTCTGCTGTAAATGGTGTTACCAATGCAACACCTGAACCTGTAAAAATTGACATAAATTTGTCCTCCTTAAATGTAATATCTTTAATAATATAGAAAAAGCCAACACTTGGAGTGTTGGCTATAAGAATCGTCTGTTATTCTAAGTAGCACTCCATCAAACGATGACAGTTATATGACTATTAATCATATACCCAGCAAAAAGATATTAAGGTATCTCATCACTTCGGCAATCCTTCCTTTCATATGTCCTCATCAGCACCCTAATGCCTCTAACATATTACTAATAATTCTTGCGCCTCTACCATATTATTAAGTTAAATTTGATAAAATCATACCACTTAATATTCCTAATGTCAATATGCCCATACTTTCATCAGTTATATCTGTTCTAATCTTTCCATTTTGCTAACAGATACCTCATAAGCTACCTTCTTAATTACATCCTCTTCCGAGGTCTTCTTCTGGTATTCTCTACTTTGAATTCTTCCCCATACCGCTACATGCTCTCCTACCTCTAATCTTCCTGCAAATCTGGCATTTCTTCCCCAGCATATACATGGTATGTAATCCGATTTTCCATAGGCTCTATTAACTGCCAATAACACATCTGCTATCTCCCTGCCCAAAGGAGTCATTCTATATATAGGTGCCTTGCATATATAGCCATCTAAATATATCTGATTAGGTCTGGTATTTACCTCTTCATCATCTAGATATATGAGTTCTCTAACAAACAAAGACAATACCAATCTATTGCGGCTCTCCTCATGCTTGTTATAGGATCTAAATTGGCCCCTGGCTTCTATCTTTTGACCTATCTTCGATTCCTCCACGTCAACAATTCGATCCGATACCATAAGTGGAATTACATCTGTGGTATCGCTTAAACGATTAACTAATACATCCACCATATAGAAGCCTTCTCCAAAGATTTCATGGCTAAATGTAAAATCCGATATAATTTCACCTGCTACTACTGCTTGATTGTTACTAATTGTTTTTTCTGTCATTATTTTTCTCCTTCTATATGTAAATATCAATATCTATATATATATAATATGGTTAGGGTGTCATAACAATTGTTTTTTAAGCCGCTAGTGACAACACATT
>CAZOUU010000048.1:0-9792 GCA_964583045.1 uncultured Lachnospiraceae bacterium
AGAACCTCACTAGGCTTACTAATTCTCTTTTGGCATATCTTCGATATATGAACCAATCCTGTAAGTCCATTATCCATAGCTACAAATGCCCCATAAGGCATAAGCTTCTCTACCTTACCGTTAAATATAGAACCAGGTATAATCATAGCCAGCTTCTTATTAGTCTCTGCCTCTTGCTTCTCCTTCTCTACAGTCTTAGCCGATAGCACTAGCTTTTCTTTATCCTCATCGACAGTAATAACCACCGTCTCCACCTTTTTACCAACCCACTCTTCTAGGTTGTCTACATATGCTACTGATAATTGTGATGCTGGTATAAACGCTCTAATACCTTCTAGGTAAGTAACCACGCCTCCATTTACGGCACTATCTATCTTAACTATGCATTTTGTTTCATTCTCTAGGTATTCCTTAAGTGTATCCCAGGCTAATACCTTTGTAGCCTCCCTTAAGGACAGCAAAATATTTCCTTTACCATCATCCATTCTCTTAACCGTAGCCTGTAGCTCATCCCCTATTTTAAGAGAATCCATAGCCTTATAATTAGGGTCGTTGCTAAGTTCGGTCATAGGTATAACCCCTTGAGTATAATATTTTAAGTCCAAGGTTACTGCTTCCTCCGATATATCTATAATAGTACCTGCAAGTATATCGCCCTCTGCTATCTTTCTAAAGGATTTATCAAGCTCCTCCATATAATCCGCCATTGTTTCCATATTCTCTGCCATATATTAAAACCTCCATTATTTTATCTCTACTACAAAATTAACTATATTATTATACCACAAAAGACGAAAAGCGAACATATAAGTCCGCTCTATTCTATCTATATATTCTTCTGCTGATTAATGAATTCTATATATCTTATCTTATCCACTGGTCTAGAATATAGGTAGCCCTGTAAATGATCTACACCCTGGTCTATAAGAAATCCTGCCTGTTCCTCTGTCTCTACTCCCTCAGCAACTATCCCTACTCCTAGCTTCGATACCATAGCTATGGTATTTGTAAGTATAACCAATGCTTTCTCTATATCTCCTTTAGAATCAAAGCATGGCCATATAAGACTTTTATCTAATTTTATCAGGTCATATTTTTGTTCTGCCATCTTCGAAAGATTAGAATATCCAGTACCATAGTCATCCATAGAAAAGCTGCATCCCATATCCTTTAGTTTTTCTATATTCATCATCATATTATCACTAGATTCTACAGCTGCAGTCTCTGTAACTTCAAGATTAATAAAGTCCGGCCGAACATTATAGCTATCCATAATGCTCTTAAGATTCTTAGGTAATTCTTCATCTGACATTTGCAATCCAGATAGATTTACCTCTATATATTTCCTTGGCAAAGCTGCACACTTGTTTAAATACTTCTTCTCCAATGTCATATATACAACCCTTCGCCTCTGCAATAGGTATAAATTCCTCAGGAGATACAAAGCCTATAGTATCTCTATCCTTTAATCTTATAAGTGCCTCTGCAGAAGAATAGCTCTTATCCACTGGAGAATATATAGGCTGATAATACATCTCAAATCCATCATTAACCAATGCTTCTTCTATCATATTCCCTATAATATTATATCGCACCTTCTGTTCTATACATTCCTTATCAGCAACTCTATATAGGGTCTCGTCATTGCGCCCTATACTAGAAGACATGAAGTAAAACATATCAAATATATCATCTGTCTTCTTTGCCGCCTCAGGAAATGGCACCATATCTACATGTATCTTAAGAAGACATTTGTAACTTCCTATCTCTATATTTCTCCTCAATATATGAACTAATTCATTCATCCTTTGTTGCATAGTCTCTTCGTCAGCATATTGAACTATAAATCCTAGTGCTGAGCCTCTATATCTATACACCTCTGTTTCAAATATATAATTTATACGTTCTCTAGTTCTGTCTATAACCATAGAGGTTATCTCATAGCCATACTTATTATTTAGCTCATTTATATTTTTCATAGCAATATTAATTACATAAAATGGCTTATTAGTAGATATTTTTTCATCCAACATAAGCTTAAAAGCTCTCTTATTCATACACTTTGTATCAGCATCTATATATTCTCTAGGATTCTCAAATGATAAGTATATATGCAAAACCATAAGTACTACTGCTAAGCCTGATATAAGCATACCCCTTACCGAGCCTTGAATAATAGCTGCCACAACCCATATAATAGAACCTGTATGTACAGCATTCTTAACCTCCGGCTTATAATTCTCCTTATGCTTTACGATCACTATATTACTAGCCACTATATATACGCATACCACCACGTATACCATATTAGCCATTATTCCATAAGAATACACCCTTATACCATCATTAAAGTACTCTAATTTCCCCAGTATAACTGTTAAAATAGCCACCCCATATGGTGTCAATACTCCTACCCAATATAACCCATTAAGTCTTTTTTGTTGTCTCCCCAGTAACAACACATATAAGAAAAAGCATACTATTACAGTAATCAATGTACCTATAAATATCTGATGGCATAATCTATTTATCCACATAGGTACTATATCCATATGGGTTATAGTATATACTGTAGATATATCAGCTATCAAATACACTCCTGTAAATATTAGCATACAGCTAAAAAATTTAGTTGATAATATAGGTAATTTAGGCATCTTGATATAATTGATTATAATGATTAGCAGTATCAATGCCGCTGCTATCTGATACATAACATTAGAATAAAACATACACTATCCCTCCATAAATCTCATATAATATTATAATACTTTATTATCCCCTAAAAATAAACTACAAATTATATAGTTTGCTACACTTGTACTGTAAATAGACTATTTGAGCAAATAAAAAAAGCTACAAAGCCTTGATTTCTCAAAGCTTGCAACTCTTTATTTTAATGCCGGCGACCGGACTTGAACCGGTACGGGTTTGACCCCGCAGGATTTTAAGTCCTGTGCGTCTGCCAATTCCGCCACGCCGGCATAATGGATGGAGAAGGATTCGAACCTTCGAAGTCGTAGACAACAGATTTACAGTCTGCCCCCTTTGGCCGCTCGGGAATCCATCCATATATGCTTGCCAGCAATTAGAGATTATACTTTATTTTGTCTCTAATTGCAAGCAAAAAAACTATATTTCTTCTGCCTTTAATACTAAGGCTGAAATCTTTGGTACATATATATGAAGCATAGAATCCTTCACTTCATATTTCTTAGCATCTAAGAAAAAACCTTCCTCTGTTGTAAGCATTAATTGAGTTAACTCTGTTCCATCCTTAATACCTGCACCGAGCATAGGTATTCTAAGCTCCACCTCTTCATAGTTATTATTTAATATAACTAACATATGCTCATCATCTGTAAATCTAGTATAAGCGACCACCTTGTATCCACCATGTAGAAACATAACCGATCCTCTTATAAGCGCTTGGTGAGACTTGTGTATCTTTATAATCTCTCTATGAAAATCTATAAGCTCCTTATCCTCATGTCCCCAAGGATAAGTTCTTCTATTATCAGGATCTGTCCATCCACAGACTCCAGCTTCATCTCCATAATATATAGTAGGTGCGCCCGGCCATGTCATCTGAAATACTACAGCTTCTCTAAATACGCCTTTGTTAATATTCTCATTTGCCGACTCTGCTCCCACCGTATGAGTTCTACCGACTCTACGATTAGTTCTAGTTAAAAATCTAGAATGATCATGGTTTGATAGTTCATTCATAGCTACCTCTAGAGATTGCTGATGAAATCTAGTCATATGGTGCTTCATAGATCCTATAAATGCATCTGCATTACCTAATAAATCTCCTCTAAATTCATCACTATGCTTCTCCATACCTGTTAAAAACCAAGTAATAGGTTCCATAAATGCATCATAGTTCATAACAGTATCCCATTGGTCACCCTTTAGCCAACTCTCTGGGTCTCCATAGTGTTCTGCCAAAATAATAGCATTAGGATTACTCCTCTTTACTGTATCTCTAAAATCTCTCCAGAAGCTATGATTAAACTCCTCTGAAGGTCCTAGATCTGCTGCTACATCTAATCTCCATCCATCTGCATTATAAGGTGGCGAAACCCATTTCTTTGCTACGTTAAGTATATAGGCATACAAGCTCTGAGACTCCTCATAATTAAGCTTAGGCAATGTGTCATGTCCCCACCACCCATCATAGCTGGCATTGTAAGGCCATGCATTTTCATCATAAAACTTAAAGAAGCTTCTAAAAGGACTATCTGCTGAAGGGTACGCACCCTTTTGATATCCTTGTTGATTCTCATATATGCATTCCTTATCCAACCATTTATTAAAAGAACCACAATGATTAAATACTCCATCCAGAATAATCTTCATACCTCTTTTATGAACTTCATTAACGAGAGTAATAAACAACGCATTACTAGCCTCTAGATTAGCCTTATTAGTTACTCTATCTATATATCTTGTAGAATGATTATTAACCTTATCTCCTGGCTCAAGGCACATACCTTCATCATGAACTATCTTACCAAAATGTGGATCTATATAATCATAGTCCTGTATATCATATTTGTGATTAGACGGAGACACAAATATAGGATTAAGATATATAACATCTACTCCCAGCTCCTTCAAATAATCTAATTTATCTATAACGCCCTGTAAATCTCCACCATAAAATGATCTTACATCCATAGAGTCTGGATACTTACCCCATTCAGTTACACGTCTTGTACCCTCACCTATATAGTTATATTCGTTATCTAACACATCATTACTAGTATCTCCATTGTAGAATCTATCTACAAATATCTGGTAGAATACTGCACCCTTTGCCCAATCTGGAGTAGTAAAGCCAGGGTTAATCTTGAAATTGTAATCAGGATTAATCTCCTTGCATACACCAAACTTGTTATAATAGCAGAACACCTTTCCAGCATGTATCTCAAAATAGTATTCTGATACCGTATCATCTATAGGCGGAATGACTCCTTCGTAATAGTCAAACATATCATCACTCTCAGCTAAGTCCATGGCTATACGGTTACCTCTATATACCAGTATAACTTCATCCACATTATCTACTTCTGTTCTAAATCTAAGAGTAACCTTGTCACCTACCTTAGGCTCCTCTGGTATTCTATAGAACTTTGTTCCATCACTAAATAAAGCCTTGGTGTTCAACGCTGGTTTTGTAGAAAAAATATAAAATTGTATCTTTTCACCTCTGGAAAAATTATCGAATGATAAATTCATATTATCACCCCTCACATATATATTATATTACCCTCTTATGTATAAACACTGTACCTTGTAATTTTACATTAATTCTGAACTTTTAACAAGGCTTTTTTAAACAGTAAAAAGGACAGCCATTCCGAGCAGCTGTCCTTTTTGGAGAAGGTATTTTTGTTACTTATGGGGTGTAGCAAAAAAACTATATAATGTATTGGGGGGTTACAAGTATTATTATAGCAGAAGTCTCTAAAAAGTGTTACCAAAGTATAAGTTATTTTTTGTTCATTTCTGTGCATTTTTTACAATGTCATTTGGGTAACATGTCGAATTTTATCCGCTTTTAGTAAAAATGAATATAAAAAAATACTCGCTTGTGCATTTTTCACAAACGAGTATGTAAGATATCACTATGGAATTAGTCAAATAATGCTTCAAATTCTTCTCTATTGATTCTTTCCTTCTCAAGAAGAAGGCTGGCGCATTTATTTATTACATCCTTGTTAGCCTCTAATATGGCTCTGGCTTCCTTATAGCACTCATCAATAATACGTTTCACTTCCGCATCTATCTCTTTAGACACAGCATTACTTACATTTCTTCTATGTCCTATATCTCTTCCTAGGAATGTCTCTTCTTCATTTTCTGTCTCGTAATTTATAAGTCCTAAAGCATCTGACATACCATATTTTTCAACCATAGCTCTCGCGACACCTGTTGCTTGTTTAATATCCTGAGATGCTCCTGTGGTTATATCATCCATAAACATCTCCTCAGCTATTCTTCCAGCCAAGCTAACCTTAATATCCTGAAGCATCTTACCCTTAGTATTAAATACATTATCATTTTCTGGAAGAGGCATAGTATAACCAGCAGCACCATTACCTGTAGGTATAATAGATACAGCATATACCGGTCCAACACCCTCAAGCAGATGGAACAATACTGCATGCCCTGTTTCATGATATGCTGTAATTTGTCTCTCCTTCTCTGGCACTAGCCTAGACTTCTTCTCAGTACCTATACCTACCTTGATGAATGCCTTGTCTATATCTTCCTTTAGTAAAAATGTTCTATTTACCTTTGCTGCATATATAGCTGACTCATTCATAAGATTTTCTAAATCTGCACCAGAAAAACCAGAAGTAGTTCTTGCTATCTCATCTAAATCTACATCCTCGCCTAATGGTTTTTGTTTTGTATGAACATCTAATATCTCTCGACGTCCCTTTACATCAGGTCTTCCTATATATACTTTTCTATCAAATCGTCCTGGTCTTAATATGGCGGGATCTAATATATCTACTCTATTGGTAGCCGCTAATACTATAACTCCACTATTTATACCAAATCCATCCATCTCTACAAGCATCTGATTAAGGGTTTGCTCTCTCTCGTCATGTCCACCTCCAAGTCCAGAGCCTCTGCGCCTTGCTACCGCATCTATCTCATCTATAAATACAATACATGGTGCATTTTTCTTTCCTTCTTCAAATAAATCTCTAACACGGGATGCACCTACACCTACGAACATCTCTACAAAATCCGAACCAGATATACTGTAAAATGGCACTCCTGCTTCTCCCGCCACTGCCTTTGCAAGCAATGTCTTTCCTGTACCTGGAGGTCCCTCTAAGAGTACTCCTGTAGGTATCCTTGCACCTAGCTCTATATATTTTTTCGGATTTTTAAGAAAATCAACTAGCTCTGATAATTCCTCTTTCTCTTCCTCTAATCCTGCCACATCCTTAAATGTAGTAGGATTATCTCCTTCTAATGCAAGCTTAGCTCTGCTTTTTCCAAAGTTAGCCATCTTACTGTTGCTTCCACCATTGGCAGCACCAGTTACAGCTGTCATAACCAAAGTAATTCCCAGCAATATAGCTATTGATATAATTATATATGGAACCAGCTTTACTATAAAGGAGGGTCTAGCTACATCCGTTAAGTTAAATGCAGCATTACTACTACTATCATTATATACATCTATAACATCTTGTACATTTGCGGTATAAAACTTCACTTGAGTACTATCTTCATAAGTAACCAATACTGTTCCTGTAGGTACCTCTTCATTTTGCTTTATTACAACGCTTGCTACTGTACCTTCTTTCAAATCCTCTGCTAAATCTGCAGGTGTATACTGCGTTGATACATTTGACAGCTTCATCTGTGCCGAATATATACAGACACCTACTATAGCTATGATCGCTAACCACATTAGCAATCCACGTTTTGCTCCGTTATTCATCCTATACTCCTTACACTATTATTTTACTATACCTATATATGGTAAATTTCTATATTTTTGTGCTATATCTAAACCATATCCCACTACAAAATCATCTGGTATGGTAAAGCAGCTATATTCTACCTTAACTTCCTTTTCTCTTCTCTCTGGCTTATCTAGAAGAGTAACTATCTTAAAGCTGGCTGGATTTCTAGCTTCTAACACTCCTCTTAACACACTAAGGGTATTTCCACTATCTATAATATCTTCTACTAATATAACATCTCTGTCTACTATAGGTTCATCTAAATCCTTTACAATCTTTACCTCTCCACTGCTTACAGTGCCTTTACCATAGCTTGATACACACATAAAATCCATCGTTACTGGAACTGTTATACACTGTGCAAGCTTACACATAAAAAATACGCTTCCCTTTAATACTCCAATCAAATGAACAGTCTTACCTGCATAGTCTGCACTTATCTTAGCTCCTAGTCTGGCAATTTTCTCATTTACATCCTTCTCATTTATCATAACTTCAATTTTCTCTGCCATATTATTCCTCCTTGGTATTATTATATGATATCTCTACTATATGCCTTGTAGAATCATCTATCTTAAAGGCCTCACTTACCCTGCCTCCTATGATCCATATAACACAATTATCCACCGCTAATATATGAGTAGTATTTCTTATCCTATCTGGCACCTTTTCATCTATAAAATATCGGGACAATTTCTTTTTATGTCCCTTACCATCTATAACCAAATAGTCCCCTTCTCTTGGATATCTAGCTTGAAAAACATCTTTTATTTTATCATAATCAAAGGCTTTCGTATATATATTTTTAGGGAATATATACCCATCATAATTATCAAATATCTTCACTTCCAAGAAGCTATTATTATCAATATATACCAATCCTGCTTCTAAAATATCCACCGATAAATTAGTTCTATCTCCTTGTTTTTTTACTATAGCTATATATTTATACTCCCTAAAAGCCTGTAGCTTATAAGGTAAATCTATTCGTTTTCCACTAGCCTTATGCACTAGTTCGCATACCTTTGATACATGAATATGTTCTATATCCTTGGCCTTGCCTGACATATACACTATAGCCTTATATACCACCTCAGATACAATAATATCCTCCTGCCCGCTAAGCAGCTCTACATCTATATATACTTTATCCTCATCTTCTTTAACACATAACCTATATGCTTTATCCGCTAATTTGTCAACAAAATCCACATAAGCCCTAGATGCTTCTGCCAATCTACTAATGTGAGATACCGCTTCCTCATTTAGCTTCTCCAGCTCTGGAATAATATTATGCCTAATTCTATTGCGACTATAATCTACGCAGGAATTAGTCCTATCTATACAATAATCTATCTCTCTAGTCTTAAGATATTCCTCTATCTCTTCTCTGCTAACTCCTAGCAATGGTCTGATTATATTATCTCTCTTAGGCTCAATACCCGATATTCCTCTTAGATTACTACCCCTAACCATATTAAATAGTATGGTCTCCACTAAATCATTTCTATGGTGAGCTATAGCTATAAGTCCATTCTCGCCCGCTACCTCTCTAAACACACTATATCTATACAGTCTCCCTGCCTCTTCCACAGTGACTCCTGCCTCTTTTGCCATACCTATTATATCCTTAGAATATATCTGTAAGGGTATTCCAAGCTCTTCGCAGCATTTCCCCACATAGCGTTCATCTGCATCTGCCTCTTCGCCGCGAATCATATGATTAATATGCACTGCCTCCAATATACATCCATATTCCTTACTAAGCTCCTCTAATACATATAGTAAGCATATAGAATCGGCTCCACCAGATACGCCTATAACTATATGCGCTCCAGAATGTATTAAATTGTATTTTTCAATGTAAGCTCTCACCTTGTTAATCATACAGTACCTCTAACATAATATAATAACTTATCTTAACTGTTATAACTGTAAAATGCAAGCACTTACCTATGAGTTATTTTAGTCACTAAAACGCTCACATCATCTTTAAATCTTTCCCCATTCATCTTACTTATATTCCACCTAATACTATCAGCTAGTTCTTGTGGACTATCCGTATTAATTCTCAAAATCAATTTCTTTATATAATCTTCCTTCTCTTTAAATATAATTCCATCAAGTACACCATCAGAAACCATAATAACAAAATCCCCATTATAAAGCTTTTTATCACTGCTATCTATTTTTGCATTTTCTACAGTTCCCACTGGCAAGGATGTAGATGCGATAGTTTCTATCCACTATGGCCTCACTCTCCATAGCTGCTATAGGTCCACTTCCCATTCCG
>CAZOUU010000049.1:0-3757 GCA_964583045.1 uncultured Lachnospiraceae bacterium
GTAAGGCAGAAATGATACAGATGTTTAGTATTCAAATTATATGGATAGCAATTTTATTTGTATTATTCTTTGTACTACAAAGTAGAACAACTAAAAAAGTTATGGTACAGGGGGGATAATATGAGCAGAGTAAAATATTACATAAAAGTAGCAGGAAGAATGCTAAAGATGAATGTACAAGCAGGCTTTGAATATCCTATGTTTATACTGGGGTGGTTATTATCTAATCCGATACAGTTTATAGTTGGTTTTGCTACTATTCGTTTTGTAGTTATGGAGTTTTCAAGTATAAATGGCTGGGGATATAACGAATTAGCTTTTTTATATGGCTTAGCGGTTATATCTCATGCATTATCTATGATGATGTTTGTGCAATTTTGGTGGCTGGGAAGCTGTATATTAGAGGGTGAGTTAGATAGATATCTTGTCCGTCCTATGAATATGTTGTTTCAATATATGATGCAGACCTTTAATGTAATAGGTATCACAGATTTGATTCCGGGACTGTTGGTGTTTGGGTATGGTTGCATTAAAGTAGATTTTAAATGGTCGTGTACTAATGTGTTATTATTACTAGCAGCGATTATTGGAGCAACACTTATAAGAGGCGCTATATTGATGATTATAGGCTCATTATCCTTTTGGACAAAAAGTACTAATGATTTTGGAGCCATATCACAAGAATTATTTGATAGAACTACTATGTATCCTATAACTATGTATCCTAAGGGCTTGCAGTTTATATTTACATTTATAATACCTCTTGCATGGATAACATTTTATCCGGCATCAGGATTATTGAATAAAGATAGTTTCAATATGCCTGTAAATATGTCTATAATTACGTTTTTAGTTGGTGTAGCTGCTATAATCATATCCTCCGCTATGTTTTATATAGGTAGTAAGAGGTATGAGAGTGCAGGGAGTTGATAAGGGGGATAGATTATGGCTGTTATAGAAGTTAAAAATCTTGTAAAAGAATATAAGGTGGCAGATAAGGATAAAGGACTAAAGGGGTCTATTAAAAATCTATTTGTACATAAAAAAAAGATAATTAGAGCTGTAGATGATATAAGCTTTAATATAGAAAAGGGAGAAATAGTAGCATATATAGGTCCAAATGGTGCGGGAAAGAGTACTACTGTAAAGATGATGTCAGGTATTCTTACGCCAAGCAGCGGAACTATAGCGATAAATGGTATGTCACCTAGTAAGGATAGAAAAAAGGTGGTTAAGAATCTAGGAGTAGTATTTGGACAAAGGACGCAGCTTAATTGGGATTTAAGATTAGGCGAGAGCTTTGAACTAGTAAGACGTATATATGAGATTCCGGATGATTTATATAATGAGAATTATAAGATGATGGAGGATATATTAGGTATAAATAAATTCATCAATACACCAGTAAGACAGCTATCCTTAGGGCAAAGGATGAGAGGAGATTTAGCAGCAGCTATGCTATATTCTCCAGATATACTATTTCTAGATGAGCCAACTATAGGTCTTGATGTAGATGGAAAACAGGCTATTAGAAAATTTATAAAAGAGGTTAATAAGAACAAACAGACCACAGTTATATTAACAACTCATGATTTAGGAGATATACAAGAGTTATGTGACCGATTAATTATAATAAATGATGGTAGAATTATAGAGGATGGTTCACTAAGCGAATTAGTGGATAGAATAGCACCTTTTAGAGACCTAGTAGTAGATTTTTATGAAGAGGAGGATATAACTCATAAGGCTGCTACGCGTATTAAAAAGGAGGGCAGCAGAAGTATATATAGATTTGATAAGAAGAATATTACAGCGGCTAAGCTTATAGAAGATATATCAGAGCAGGCCTTAGTTAAGGATATTAGTCTAGAAGAAGCCAGTATTGATGATATTATAAAGATAGCATATCATCAAGCAGAGTCTGTATAAAGGTATGAGAAAAAGTATAATAAACTAGGGGGAAAGGTTGTGAAGGTAAGAGATAAAGCCAATATAGATAGAAGCTAAAAATGAGATAAAATGTGGAAAATGCAGATATATACTAGGAAAATGTATAGGTATATATCTGCTCTTTTTATGGACTTTTGTGTTATAATATGAAGAAGCTTATTAGTAAATATACATAAACTGCAAGGAGAGTAACAGATGGTTAATACACTTATAGCAAAGCTGATAGAATACTACGCTGGAGATGCTAAGAGAATACAACATTTTATTAAAGTACATACATTTGCAAAGCTAATTGGAGAAATGGAGCATTTGGATTCTAATAAACAGTATATACTTGAGTTGGCAGCAGTGCTTCATGATATTGGAATCAAAAAAGCAGAGGAGCTATATGGCAGCAGTGATGGAAAATATCAAGAGGAATTAGGACCTGATATAGCAAAAGAGATACTTGTAGATATGAAATTAGAGCAGTCTGCATTAGATAGAATATGTTATCTGATAGGTCATCATCATACCTATAGTGGAATAGATGGTATGGATTATCAGATACTGTGGAAGCGGATTTTCTAGTAAATATATATGAAGATAATATAGATAAAAAGGGAGCATTAGCTGCCTACAATAATATATTTAAAACCAATACTGGAAAGAAAATGTGTAATAGTATGTATAGCTTAGGAGAATAATTATGAAAGTAAGGATATGGGCGGTATTCATAAGTTTACTACTTGCACTAGGACTTTTTATGTCTCCTGTGGATGTAGTAGCATCAGAAGAAAAAGTGATAAAAATAGGTTACATAGATTATGATGGATTTATAGAAGAAGATGATGGTATATATTCCGGCTATGTAATGCGCAAAGGACTGAAGAGCGTGACAAGATATATGACTATTCAGAATACACAGCGGGAGTAGAGACTAGTACTATATATGTATTGCCAGATAATAATGATATATACTATGAAGATTTTAAGGCTATGGATGGTAAAAATATAGGTTTTCTAATAGGTAGTTATCAAGTGGACACCTTTAAGGGTTATGCAGAAGAGAATGATTTTAATTATAATCCTAGTTACTATGCAACTGATAGGGAGATGTTAGAAGCCCTAGATAATGGCGAGATAGACATATTAGCGACAGGAAGTTTATCAAAGCATGACGAATTAAAGACGGTAGGTAGATTTGGTTATGATCCTTTTTATTTTATGGTTAAAGAGGGAAATAATGAGGTATTAAACCCACTTAACGAAGCGTTAGGGGAGATTCACGCCACTAATCCATTTTTTAGTGCAGAATTCTATGGTAGTAAATGCTGCATTAGATAATCCACATTATGACGGGCTAAGTATAATTCCTAGTTTTACGGTAGATGAACCAAGTTGTATGATAGTTTCCGATGAAGAAGATGAAATGCTGGTCTCTATATTGGACAAGACCATAAAATCTCTTGATCAGTATGATATAGATAGGATAGTAACTATTCATACCGTAGGTAGAGAGAACAATCTAAATCTATCTGATACTATATACAAGTATAGAGATATAGTAGGAATTATAGCCTTACTATTTGCTATGTGTATATTTTTTCTGATACTATCATTAGTTAGTTATAATAGGGTAGGTAGAAAAAACAAAGAATTAGCGATAGCACTTTCGGCAGCACAGAAATCAGATATGGCAAAGAAAGATTTCTTATCGCATATGTCTCATGAGATTAGAACCCCTCTTAATGGCATAAAGGGAATGTTAGATATAATACAGAGCTATCCAGATATGAAAGAAGATAAAAATATAAAGAATGCATTA
>CAZOUU010000049.1:3767-9441 GCA_964583045.1 uncultured Lachnospiraceae bacterium
TATATGCTACAAAACATTTGGCTAGTCTGGTAAATGATATATTAGATATGTCTAAGATAGAGAGTGGCAAATTTACCTTGCATAAGGAAATAGCTGGCAGAGGAGAATTGTTAAATTATATTGTAAATGTAATAAAACCTATGGCATTGGAAAAAAATATAGATTTAGAGTTAGACGTAAATAATGAGGGATATGATTTTATAGAAGTAGATAGTAAAAGGGTGAGGCAGATTATGTTTAATCTATTATCTAATGCTATAAAATATACTGATGAAGGAGGCAAGGTTATATTATCAACTAATACAAAGGTATTAATGGATAATAGGGTAGAGCTGAATTTTGTGATAGAAGATAATGGCATAGGAATGAAGAAGGAATTTCAAGATAAGATGTTTGATCCTTTTGAGCAAGAAGAACAGTCTCAAACCAGAATGGGAACAGGACTTGGTCTACCTATAACTAAACGATTAATAGAGGCTATGGATGGAACGATAGAGGTCGATAGTACATGCGGAGTGGGAACGAAAGTTACAGTCTGTATATGTGTAGATATAGTATCGGCTAATGATCCAAGAGTAATAGATACTGAAGGACAAAAAATAGAAGAGATAAAGGTAGATTTTACGGGAAAAAGGGCTTTATTAGCAGAGGATAATGAGTTAAATCGAGAGATAGTCAAGGGTATATTTGCGGGCTGGAATTTAGAGCTAGAGGAAGCAATAGATGGAGAAGAAGCTGTGAATATGTATAGGGATTCTAAGGAAGGATATTATGATATAATATTTATGGATATTATGATGCCGCATTTGGATGGATTGCAGGCGGCTAGGTTGATAAGGAATATGGATAGACCTGATGCAAAAAACGTGGTTATAGTAGCGATGACAGCAAATGCATTTATAGATGATATAAATAAATCAATAGAGAGTGGTATGAATTACCATCTATCAAAGCCATTTGACAAATTGGATATGAAAAAAATACTATTAAAGAGTTTGTAAGGAGAAAGATTTATGGTTAATCCAGGAATGTTATTAAAATTGCAAAAGAGTAAGGATAGATTTGTGGAGAATCACCCTAAGTTTCCAGCCTTTTTAAAAGCAGTTGGGAAAGATTCAGTAACTGAAGGAACTGTCATAGAGCTTCAAGTAACTAAACCTAACGGAGAGAGTATGAAAACTAACATAAAGCTACAGCCGTCAGATGTGGAGATGTTTACAGATTTACTTAGTATGGTGAATAATAAGTAAGTATATTTGCAAGAACACTGGGATAAGATATTATTGCCAGATGGTATAGATGAGGGTAGTAGGTTATATTATTCTTGATTGGGTGTTTTTGTATATGAAAAAGATTATGACAGATAATATAATAAGGAAAAACTATGCAGATTTGAATTCATACTAGGAAAGCTATGCCAATTATGTTATTTTATATATGTAAAAAGTATAAGGAGAGAACAATATGAAGGAAGATAATTTTAAACCCTATATACCAGCGGATAAGGTGACACCAGAGCTGACAGTTACTTCGGTTATTATAGGAATAATACTAGCGGTGGTGTTTGGTGCTGCAAATGCATATTTAGGACTTAGAGTAGGTATGACAGTATCGGCATCTATTCCAGCGGCAGTTATATCTATGGGTGTTATTCGAGTTATTATGAGAAAAGATTCTATATTGGAGAGTAATATGGTTCAAACTATTGGTTCTGCAGGAGAATCATTAGCTGCAGGAGCGATATTTACACTTCCAGTATTATTTTTGTGGGCGTTAGAGGGCAAGATGGAACAGCCAAATCTTATAGAGATTACAGTGATTTCATTATGTGGTGGTATTCTTGGAGTACTATTTATGGTACCACTTAGAAATGCATTAATAGTTAAGGAACATGGGGTATTACCTTATCCAGAGGGAACAGCTTGCGCTGAAGTATTGCTTGCTGGAGAGGAAGGTGGTTCTAGTGCCAAGACTGTATTTATAGGAATGGGACTTGCTGCTTTATTCAAATTCTTAGTAGATGGTATGAAGCTTATACCAGGAGAGATTACTGCTAAAATAAATGCATTAAAGACAGAGATATCTACACAGATATATCCAGCTCTAGTTGGTGTTGGTTATATATGTGGACCAAAGATAGCTTCATATATGTTTGCAGGTGGTATATTGGGATGGTTTGTGCTTATACCAGCTATAGTAGTATTTGGTGGAGATACTTTATTATATCCAGGTACTAAATCTATAGCTGATATATATGCAGCTAATGGTGCTTCAGGTATATGGAGCACATACATTAGATATATAGGTGCTGGAGCAGTGGCCACAGGTGGTGTCATTAGCTTAATTAAGTCTTTACCACTTATAGTAAGTACATTTAGAGAAGCACTTAAGGGTATGTTTGGTGGAAAGACGGTAGCTACGGATAGAACATCAAGAGACCTAAATATGAAAGTTATACTAATAGGTATAATTGCTATGGTATTAGCTATATGGCTTATACCAGCAGTTCCAGTTTCTTTGTTAGGAGCCGCTCTAGTAGTTGTATTTGGTTTCTTCTTTGCGACAGTTTCCTCTAGAATGGTTGGTCTTGTAGGTAGTAGTAATAACCCAGTTTCAGGTATGGCTATAGCTACTTTGCTGTTTGCAACACTTTGCTTGAAAACTACAGGAGATACAGGAGCCCATGGTATGCAAGGTGCTATAGCTATTGGTTCTATCATATGCATAGTTGCATGTATGGCAGGTGATACCTCACAGGACTTAAAGACAGGATATATATTAGGTGCTACCCCTAAGAAACAGCAGCTTGGTGAATTGATAGGTACAGTAGTTGCCGCATTTGCTATAGGAGGAGTATTGATTCTTCTTAATAACGCGTGGGGATTTGGAACAGAGGAGTTATCAGCACCACAGGCTACACTTATGAAGATGATAGTAGAAGGCGTTATGGGAGGAAATCTTCCTTGGGCACTTGTATTTATAGGTGCATTTATAGCGATAGTTATAGAGGTTCTTGGTATATCGGTACTTCCAGTTGCTATAGGTTTATATCTTCCATTTAATCTTAGTGCATGCATTATGTTTGGTGGTCTTGTTAGACTATATGTAGACAAGAAGAAAATGAAGGAAGATAAGAGAAAGAGTATTGTAAATAGAGGTATTTTATATTGTTCCGGTATGATAGCTGGGGAAGGTCTAGTAGGTATATTATTAGCTGTTTTTGCAGTGTTTGGTATAAGTAAATATATAGATTTTTCTGGTATATTTAGTACGGGTATAATTGGTGGAGCTATATTATTATTAATTATGCTATTTACTGTGTTAAAATCTTCCGTATGGAGTAAAGAAGGTAAAGTGGCTATAGCAGCTAAAAACAGTAAGCCAGAAAAGGAAGAGTAAATTATGAGTAAGAAAAAAGCAGATAATAACATAGAGAATTATCTGGATTTTGTTCCTATAAAGAATGACCTGTTTTCTTATACAGAGAGTGAGGAAGGGTTAATAACTATACTGATAGAAAATGTCGGGGTATTTAATAGGATTGCTCAAAAATGTTTTAAGAGACCCAGGTTTACGCAGGTTCATCTAGACGAAATGGGTAATTTCATATGGCCTCTTATAGATGGAGAGAGGACAATATATGATATATCAGTTTTAGTTAAAGAAAGATTTGGTGCCAAATCAGAACCCTTATATGATAGGTTGGTATCATATTTTCATATACTGCAAAACTATGAATTTATAATATATAAAAATAAGTAGAAGAGAGAGAAATGTATGGAAAGGTAGTGTTTGCATGAAATCAAAAATACAGATGTCAGAGTCGGTTATGCTGGGAATAGTACTTGCTTTAGCCGGTGGATATATGGATGCATATTCTTATATATGTAGGGATCATGTGTTTGCAAATGCTCAAACAGGTAATATACTGCTGCTCGGAGTAAACCTATCAGAAGGAAAATGGGTAACTGCCTTACATTATTTATATCCGGTCCTAGCATTTGTGGTAGGTATAGCTTTGGCAGATATGGTTAAAATCAAATTTAAACATCTAAGTGTTCTTCATTGGAGACAGATAGCTGTATTAGGTGAAGCTGTTATTTTGCTGGGAGTGTGTTTTATCCCACAGGATATGAATTTTCTGGCAAATATACTTACTTCCCTTGCCTGTGGTATACAGGTGGAAAGCTTTAGAAAGATACGCGGTCATAGTATAGCAACAACTATGTGTATAGGTAATTTAAGAAGTGGCACACAGTATATGTGCGATTACATAGTAACTAAGGAGACAGAGGTTCTAGATAGAGCATTTTTATATTATGGAATCATAGTATGTTTTATATTAGGTGCAATTCTTGGAAATGTATTCATAAAAATATTAGGAGAGAAGTCTATCTTAGTATGCGCAGGGATATTATTTATAGGATTTGCTATAATGTTTCTAGAGAAAGATAAAAAACAACTTGAAGCTATTAGAGTATAGTACAATAATTAATAGAGTTATATTATAGTATGAAGCTTGTACTTATAAAAGAATAGATGAGGTATTAAAGTGGTTAACATAATAATTATTGCTATGTTAGTAGTATTGGTTGTTTTAGCAATTATTTCTATAATTAAGAATAAAAACTCCGGTAAGGGATGTAGTGGTAATTGTAGCAGCTGCAATGGATGTGATACCACTGAAAATAAAGATATGTGATTGATATGGTACTTAGTAAATACATTTTGCATAGTATATATATAAATAGTTATAGGGTGCTAGTATGGACGCTGAAAGTAAAATAGATACAGAGTTAACCATAGCATTAAGTGTAAATTCTGAGGAGAGAGAAAAAAGTCTTGACTTGGATGTGGGATATAGTGAAGAATATGATGAATGGGAATTGATAATTAAGTACATAGGAGATATAGAAGGAGTAGCTGGCAGATTAAATGCGGTAGTTACTCCTTTATTTAATGGATACGCTATTATAAGAATAAGAGAAAATCAGATATCAGCATTGCAGAATGCAAGCGAGGTCTTGTATATAGAGAAGCCTAAAAGCTTAGTATTAGAAAAAATGGAGGGTATAGTTGCATCCTGTATAGAGAGAGTGAGAATGCCAGAGTACAATCTAACAGGGGAAGGAACCATAGTAGCGGTGATTGATAGTGGTATAGATATAGAACATCCGGATTTTAGAAACGAGGATGGAACAACGAGAATACTTAGATTATGGGATCAAAGTATACAGGGAAGAACACCAGTGGGGTTTAATGTAGGGGCAGAATATACGGAAGAAGAGATAAATGAAAGCTTGAATGGTGGAGCCAGAGTGGAGACTAGAGACATATCTGGACATGGAACAGCGGTGACAGGGGTTGCAGCAGGTAATGGAAGAGCTTCAAATGGCACTATAGTCGGAGTCGCACCAGAAGCTTCTATTGTAGTGGTTAAATTGCGCCCTGCCTCACATAGGGGATTCCCTAGTACTGTAGAGCTTATGACAGCTATAGATTATGTGATACGTGTGGCAATACTATATAATATGCCTATAGCTATAAACTTAAGCTTTGGGAATAATTATGGATCTCATAGTGGAAATAGTTTATTAGAAAATTATATAGATAGTGTGAGTGATGATTATAAGCTATCCATAGCAGTTGGAACCGGAAATGAGGGAATAGCAGG
>CAZOUU010000050.1:0-9325 GCA_964583045.1 uncultured Lachnospiraceae bacterium
TATGAGCAAATATCAGACAAGCCCATAACGCTAGTTCATATTATATCATAAATTCAATTATTTTGAAGTGTTTTTTATCGTTTTTTTTATTAAATTTGTGTAAAAAAAAGAAAACAGATATGCTTGTTACAAAACCGTGCCAAGCTTCCGCATTAAAAATCCGTAAAAGGACAGTAAATACTATCAGTGCAAGTGCAAAAATAAGTGTACTTACTGTTACCTTTTTCTTGATTTTTATATATTTTCTTCTCTCAAGATATAATAATCTAATTAATATCTGTTATCGAATACTCTAGTTGATTTCTTCTCACTACGTGGCAAATCACCTATTTCTACAGGCTTTACTATCGGTGTAAGACCTATCTTATTTTTAAATGCAACCTGTAACTCATTTTCTAATTCGTATTTATTCGATCCCTCTATCGCCTCTACAAATACTGTGATTATATCCTTGCCATTTATATGATCAATCATAATCTGAAACTCACTAGAAGCACCTTCTATATCTTTTAGTAAATCATCCACCTGACTAGGGAATATGTTTACACCCTTTACTTTAATCATATCATCTGTACGTCCTATGATAGTATCTATTCTAGGTAATTTACAGCCACAAGGACAATCTCCTGTCATCTTTCTAGATAAATCATGAGTACGATATCTAATAAGTGGTGCACCCTGCTTCTTAAGTGTAGTTATTACTATCTCGCCTAATTCACCATCCGGTACAGGCTCTCCAGTCTTAGGATTAACTATCTCTATATACACAAAGTCATCAAAGTAATGCATACCACATTCATAGTCACAGCTTATGGCTATACCTGGACCATATACCTCTGTTAAACCATATATATCGTACAAACTAACTCCTAATTCATTAGCTATTCTCTTACGCATTTTCTCGCCCCAGCGTTCAGAGCCTATAACTCCTTTTTTAAGATGTATCTTATCACCAATACCACGTTTTGCTATCTTTTCTGCTAATAGTAAGGCATAAGAGGAGGTAGCACATAGTACTGTTGACTTCATATCCATCATCATTCTAAGCTGTTTATCAGTATTTCCAGGTCCCATAGGCACAACCATAGCGCCTAATTTTTCTGCACCATTTTGAAAGCCTATACCTGCTGTCCATAGACCGTAACCCGGTGTAATCTGTATTCTGTCAAGATTTGTAATTCCAGCCATCTCATAGCAACGCTTGAACATTAATGCCCAATCATCTACATCCTGTGCAGTATAAGGTATAATAACTGGTGTTCCGGTAGTTCCTGACGAAGAATGTATTCTAACTATCTCTTCTTCTGGTACTGCCATAAGTCCTAGTGGATAAGCATCTCTTAAATCACCCTTCCAAGTAAAAGGTAGCTTTCTAAAATCCTCTAAATCTTTAATTCCATTTACATCTAATCCTTCAAATTTCTTCTTATAGAAGCAATCCCTACTAGTTAATCTTTTAAGCTGGTCTTTTATAAGACCAAATTGTGTATCGTTCATATCTATCCCCTTTATTTATATTATTTTAGCTCCTAATTCTAGAGCCTTTATATTTAGTTTATGCACTTTTTCTGGTAATCTCTTAAGCAGCGCTTCCTTTATCTCATCTATAGTTATATCTACCTTTCCAGTAGCTATAGATGCACCTAATAAGGCTACATTTAGCACCTTAGAGGAACCACATTCCTTACATATTCCCTCACCATCTACTACTATGACTTTTCCTACATTTTTCTCTAAGTATTCTATCATCTCAGGTCCATCATAGTTAGAATCTGTTAAGGAAGCCGTAACTGGCTTTACTGCCTTAGGGCTTACTATTACTACGCCCTCCTTCTTAAGATATGCTATATTTCTAACTACCTCTCCTGGTTCAAAGCCTATAATAATATCTGCACTATTCATAGGAATCAGTGGAGAATGTATATCCTCACCTATACGAACATGGGATACTACTGAGCCTCCTCTTTGAGCCATACCTATAGTTTCTGTAGTCTTTACCTCTGCTCCTTTACTTATAGCTGCATCTGCTAATAGCTTGGCAGCTAGTACAGTTCCCTGTCCACCTACGCCACATAACAAACAATTTCTATTCATATTATTGAACCTCCTTTATGGCATCCACAGGACATACATCACTACATATAGAACAACCAAAACATAAGGATGGTTCTATATATGGTTTTTTATCCTGTAAGACTATAGCTGGACATCCAAGCTCTTTAATACATTTCTTACAATTAATACATTTTTCACTATCTATCTTATATTGTGTATTAGGTTTAGTAACGGCAATACAAGGGGATTTAAATATAATAACCTTAACTCCTGGTAAATCCACTACACTTTTTACTGTCTCTATAGCAGTATTTAAATTCAATGGATTAGTAGACACTACCTTAGTAACTCCTATAGCCTCCACTAGCTTTTCTATACTTATCTTATTAACTATATCCCCCATCATAGTAACACCAGTTCCTGGATGTGGCTGATGACCTGTCATAGCAGTTGTTGAATTATCTAACACAACTAAGGTCATATTAGCTTCGTTATATACTGCATTTACAACACCAGTAATACCAGAGGCAAAGAATGTAGAATCTCCTATAAATGCAAAATGATATCCCTCTTTATCTATCTTTCCAAGTCCTTGTGCCATAGTTACATCTGCACCCATACATAGACAGGTATCCACCATATCAAGTGGCATTGCATTTCCTAGTGTATAGCAGCCTATATCTCCTGAAAAATCTGCCTTTTTACCCTTCATAGCCATCTTTACAGCATAAAATGAGGCTCTATGAGGGCAGCCTGCACATAGCACCGGCGGTCTTACAGGAAGATCAGGTGTCTCTTCTAATTTATCTAGTTTAGGAGCCTCCTCGCCTAGAAAATCGGCTATATTCTTAGATAGGGCAAGCACTGTATTCTCTCCTGCATTGGCGATGTGGTAGGTAAGTTTACCTTTAACTACCACATTTTTATTATATTTTCCGCATACATAGGTAAGCTGCTTTTCAAGGTATGGATCAAGCTCTTCTATCGCTAATACTTCCTCCACGCCCTCTAAAAATTCCACTGCCAGCTTTTCCGGAAACGGATTAGGCGTAGCTATTTTTAATACCTTTATATCTGTTCTAGCTCCTATAACCTCCATTACATATTCATAATTTACTCCACCAGTTATAATTCCCTTTTTACCTGATCCTGTTAATGTATTATACTTGTATGTACTAAATTCATCTGATATCTTTACCATATTTTCTTCTAGCTTAATATGATTGCTATAGGATAATCTAGGAAATATAACCCATCTCCCTGCATCTTTAACAAAACCCTCAGGTATATGTTCACATCTATCCTCTGATATATCTATAGTCTGGTAACTATGGCATACTCTGGTGGTTGGTCTAAATATAACTGGTTCGCCATATTTCTCAGAGTATTCAAAAGCATCTCCTATCATCTCATAGGCTTCCTTAGCCGAGCTCGGATCAAATACCATGAATTTTCCATATTCTCCAAAATGTCTGGTATCTTGTTCCGTCTGTGACGATATAGGACCTGGATCATCAGCTACAACTATAACCATACCACCCTTTACTCCTATATAATTCACACACATAAGTGGATCAGAGGCTACATTTAATCCTACCTGCTTCATAGTAACCATAACTCTTGCGCCTGAATATGCTGCACCTGCAGCAACCTCTAAAGCCGCCTTCTCATTAACCGACCACTCTACATATATATCTTTATTATCATTATTCTTTGCAATTGTCTCTAGCACCTCTGTAGAAGGGGTCCCAGGATAGCCAGCAACCAAATTTACTCCAGCCTTTATAGCACCTAGTGCAATGGCCTCATTTCCCATTAGCAATTTCTTAGACATAACATTTTCCTCACAAATCTATATTTTCACATTGTTTTATTTTACTCTTTACAAGGAAATACGTCAATTGAAATGTTAAAAATATGCCTTACAAGATAAACTCATAAGGCGTAAATTATTATAATATATTAAAATTCAAATTTCTTCTCTAGGTATTCCTTCAAATCAGCCATCTTAATACGTTCCTGCTCCATAGTATCTCTGTCACGAACAGTAACTGCATTATCTTCTTCTGAATCGAAATCATAGGTGATACAAAATGGTGTTCCTATCTCATCCTGTCTTCTGTATCGCTTACCTATATTTCCTCTGTCATCGAATTCACAGTTGTAATATTTGGATAATTCGTTAAATACTTTCTCTGCACCTTCATTAAGCTTCTTAGATAGTGGTAACACACCTACCTTTATAGGAGCTAAGGCTGGATGAAAATGTAATACAGTTCTTACATCCGGTTTCTCTTCCGTTCCTATATTCTCTTCATCATATGCTGCACAAAGAAATGCAAGTGTAACTCTATCTGCACCAAGAGATGGTTCTATAACGTAAGGTATGTATTTCTCCTTCTTCTCATCATCAAAGTAATCCATAGGCTCTTTTGATACATTCTGATGCTGAGTTAAATCATAATCAGTTCTATCAGCTATACCCCATAATTCACCCCAACCAAAAGGGAATAGAAATTCCAGGTCAGTAGTTCCTTTACTATAGAAGCATAATTCCTCTGGTGAATGGTCTCTGGCTCTCATCTCCTCATCCTTGATACCAAGGGTTCTAAGCCAATCTATACAAAATTGTCTCCAATAAGCAAACCATTCCATATCAGTTCCTGGTTCACAGAAAAACTCTAATTCCATCTGCTCAAATTCTCGAGTTCTAAATGTAAAGTTACCTGGTGTAATCTCATTTCTAAAAGATTTTCCTATCTGTCCAATACCAAATGGTATCTTCTTTCTGGATGTTCTTTGTACATTCTTAAAGTTAACAAATATACCCTGAGCTGTCTCTGGTCTTAAATATACTGTGTTCTTAGCATCCTCAGTTACACCTTGAAAAGTCTTAAACATAAGATTAAACTGACGGATATCTGTAAAGTTGTGTCCGCCACAATTAGGACATGGTACAGAATTAGTCTCTATAAAATCCATCATCTGCTCTTGTGTCCAGCCATCTACACTACCTTCTAATTGGATACCATTTGCCTCAGCGAAATCCTCTATAATCTTATCTGCACGAAATCTCTCATGACATTCTTTACAGTCCATAAGCGGATCTGCAAAACCACCTAGATGTCCTGAAGCTACCCAAGTCTGGGGGTTCATAAGGATAGCACAATCTACACCTACATTATATGGATTCTCTTGTATAAATTTCTTCCACCAAGCCTTTTTAACGTTATTCTTAAGTTCTACACCTAAATTACCATAATCCCAAGTATTAGCTAATCCACCATATATCTCTGAGCCAGGATATACAAATCCTCTACTTTTTGCTAAGGCAACTATTTTTTCCATTGTCTTTTCCATATCTAATCCTCACTTTATATTGTATTATTTGAAAACTATAACACCGGTTTTCCCTTCAGCATTATATAATGTTTTATCTTCTTTATTATATTTTAACTTAGAGCTATAGTACTTTGCACCTTTTATATAGATTTTTGTATCTCCATCAATACTAAGAACCTTTAACTTAGTCTCTTCTTTAATAGCTTTAGACTTAACCTCTTCGCCTTCTAGATCTTTAAATTTATCTGACAAATCAGCCTTTGATATACTCTTTACTTCATAATTAGTATTATTAAATTTGTTATAATCATCTATACTCTTATAATCTATAACTACCTTTATGTTTTTACTCTTCTCATCAAGAGCTTCATAGGATTTAAGAACTACGGAATCTTCCCCGTTCTTCTCATTATAATCATTAACTGCATCTGTAACAAAATCCTGTAAATCATCTATCTTGTAGTTACTATCTGTATAATCCTCTACTGATACGTCCGTTACTGACTCATCTTTATTAAGTATAAATGTATTCTCAGTTGCCTTCTTAGCCACATTAGTGCACCCTGTACTAAGCAAAGCAATCATAATAGTTCCTAATATCAATGCCTTTTTCTTCATCCTGTACATCCTTCCTTGAATTAACGTTATCATTGTACTCTGTATCCATTTATTTTTCAACAATATTTTTAATCTTAATAATATATTTATATATGTAACCCTTCTAATAATTCTAAGGATTTAAATTTTCTATCTATATGTGTTGGTACATATCTATTGCATACCATATCCAATTCCTTCTGTATATCCTCTGTTACTGTAAATGTATATAATTTACTAACGGGCGAGCTTATAACATATTGCACAGTATATACTGTAGTTTCTGATATATTAATAGTTCCCGGTTTACCACTACAATTACTACATAAAAATGCACTTGAAGTGGCATCAAACTTATCAAGTCCTTCCTTGTTATTACAGTTTACACAAGAAAAGCAATGTATAGCCTCACCATCTAAAGCTAACAGCTTTATTTCAAATATCCTTCTTACTAATTCTGGTGGGATATTCTTCTTAGCCAAAGCCTTAAAGCTCATATATAATAGATTTAATACATTCTTATCACAATTGCCCTCCATAGTAAGATAATCCATAAACTCACAAAAGTATCTTCCATAACATACACTCTCTAAATCTTCTTTTACATCGCTGAAATACTCTTCTACCTGCGCACTTACTAATTTATATGCGTCATAGCTTTCATATACATAAAAGCTGCCATAATTAAAAGGTTGGCATGCCGCCATAAGCATATTACCAGGTTTCCTTACATTCCTTGCAAAAGCTGTAATTTTCCCTCGCTCCTTAGTTAGGATAACCACCCTTTTATCGTAGTCTCCAACCATGCCGCTGCTTAGAACTATTCCTTTCAATACAATCTGTGGACGCATAATCCATACCTCACTGTTTACTCATTTTTGTAGCCATAGTTTTTAATTAAAATGTCGCTATCTCGCCAATCCTTTTTGACCTTAACCCATAGCTTTAGATTAACCTTAGTGTCAAGTAATCTCTCTATATCTATTCTGGCATTTGTGCCTATCTTCTTAAGCATAGCCCCTTGCTTTCCTATAATTATACCTTTATGTGTATCTCTCTCACATATAATAGTAGCATCTATGTCTATTATATTCCCCTTTGGTCTATCCTTCATAGAATCTATCACTACTGCTATGCCATGAGGTATTTCTTTATCTAATAGTCTAAGTGCCTTTTCTCTAATTAGTTCTGCAACTATCTGTCTCTCTGGCTGATCAGTAATAGTATCCTCATCATAATACATAGGACCCTCTGGCAGGTAGCTCATAATCGTAGCTATGACATCATCTGTATTCTTACCCTTTAATGCAGATACTGGTATAATCTCTACAAATTCGCATACATCCTTATAAGCATTTATAGCTTTAAATACTTCTCCTTCGTCCACAGTGTCTATCTTATTAACAATAAGGATAATAGGTGTTTTTACCTTATCCAATTGTTCTATTATATATCGTTCCCCTGCACCTATAAATGTACTAGGTTCAACCAACCATAATACTAAATCCACCTCATTTAGAGTACTCTCTGCTACATTTAGCATATACTCTCCTAATTTGTTTTTAGCTCTATTAATACCTGGTGTATCAAGAAATATAATCTGGCCTTTATCATCTGTGTATACTGTTTGTATTCTATTTCTAGTAGTCTGAGCTTTACTGCTTGTTATAGCTATCTTTTGTCCAATCAGTTTATTCATTAGGGTAGATTTTCCTACATTAGGTCTTCCTATTATGGTAACAAACCCTGATTTAGTTTTAGCCTGTGTTCTTTCTTTATTATTATCCTTCATATATCTCCTCTAATCTAAAATACGCTTAGTGTATTATCAAAATGTTTCCTCTGCTCTTCTATCTTATCTTCATCACCAATAGCACATATAATACCACTATCTGCAACCGATTTAATAAGTGGTGCTAATGCCCTAATAGCTTCATTGTCAGTAGCAAGCAGCTCATCTCTATCTCTTTGTATGTCTTCTTCACTTATGCCCAATTGGTATGCCATAAAGCTATAATCGCCCTCTCCCGATGGAGTAAGTGGAGTATCCACCTTACTTATTGCACCAATAATATATTTTAGTATATCTCTAGCACTAGCATTGAATTTGCTTACGTACTCTGCTGCCTTAAGATATACCTCGTAAGTCTCTATTAATTTGGGGTCTCTATATGATGTGAAATATGCCTCTCCATATTTAGAGAAATAGCACATACATCCATAAGCTCCACCCTTTACTCTAACCTGCTGCCATAGATAATCATATGAGAATATAATCTGTAACACCTTCATGGAACCATTATATTCATAGCCACCATTAACAAAATTGCCTGCTGTAGCTACATACTGCACCTTGCTAGCTGTTTTAAAGCCTTCATTTTTCTTAGATAGCTCCCATGGTTTTCTTATATCATGCTCTGGCCTAGTAGATAGCTTTCTTATAAAATGATCTATGCTATCTTGATATACAGCTATATCATTATCTCCTGTATAAGATATAGTAAGATTACCCTTTCTTAATGCTTCTGCAAGACTCTCCTTCATACCCTGTACAAGACTTTCCTTCTTAGCTTCAAAATGTTTATCTATGTCTTCTATAAATTCATAAAATGCTATACCCTCTGTAGCTTCTTTAAAAGCAGCTCCTCTAGAAAAATAAGACAACGCTCTATTTGCAGCAGTAATATGACCTGATGAAGACAATTCCATCTTTACTTGAGACTTTATCTCTCCTATTATCTTAAAAGCCTCATCAAGCTTACCATATAACGCCTTAACCTTTATATCAAAGGAAGATAAATAACCACCCTTATCGCTAGAAGCACTTCTAGCCTGAGTAGAAAATCCCATACCACCGGTCTCTATATTTATCTCATTGGCCAATTCATTATAAGTGTAATTTGCTGTATCCACGTATCTAAATACTGCAGTTGCAAAGGAAAGATATGGTACTAAATCTATAGGCATATCTTCTATATTAAATGATAGATGCATATAACCTATACCATTGGTAAATATATCATGGCTAACCGTAGTTACTCCGCTTATATCTCCTACTATATTATTAAGCCTATGTCCCTTCTTCTCTATATCCTCTAGACTAAGCATCGGTATAGTCTCCAGCTCCTCCTTAGTAGAAGGTTCACTCTGATAGTCCTTCAATGCCTTATCCTGTTTAATAATATCATATAATTCTTTCTCAGATAATGTAGTTTTATAGGCTGCTAGCTTTTCTTTATCCTTCTTCTCTAATTCAGTATTTAATCCCTTTTTAGGTTTAATCATAACTATACTTCTATGTTTATTATCTAATAGGTATTTCTTAATTAAC
>CAZOUU010000051.1:0-9316 GCA_964583045.1 uncultured Lachnospiraceae bacterium
TACATAAAACTCTTCTCTACTCTTACCTATAGCTTCAGCTATCTCGTCTGTAGACATATTTTTAAGTTCTTCATAACTATACAATGTAAGAAATACCACTAGTGCTTCTCCATTAGTCATAGATAGCTTCTGATTAAATTTCTTCTTATAGGCTGTTTTAAATGCAAGATATGCCGAAGTAAAATCCATTCTTTCCTCTTCATCCCATACCTGACCCGACTTTGTACCTGTTAATTCTAACAATTGTTTAAATCCACCCAGATAATTAAACCATATCTCATTAATGCCTGATACAGCATAAAAATCCATAAATTCATAGTATAGCTTATTCTCTAAATCATCTGTCTTCTTAGGAACCTTTCTGGTAACTGCTGCTGCCACTGTAACGGCGCCATAGAATTTAAGCACACTAACACGTTTATTTCCTTCCACTACATAGAATCTATTCATATATTCATAGACCTTTATAGCATCTCTAATTCCCTCTTCCACCTGTGCATCTGCTAATACAGCCCATTTCGCGGCAAACTCAGAACCCCAGTCCAATAGTGGCATAAAGTTACCTGCAAATGCCGAAGTTCTACCCACTGTACTTGTACCTACTACCTGGTCAAGAGGTATATGGATGACTCCTAAATTGACCTCTGATGCTATATCTACATTTGAAATAATCTCATCTAGCACTGGAAGATACGGATACTCTCCCTTAACCACACGATTACGATATTCCTTCTTACCTAATTTTTCAGCTTCTAAATACTCATTATATCCCACTATAAGCACCTTCTTCCTGTATATATCAATGTGTTATGCAAACCTCATAAACGCCATATATCTCTTTTCACATTTTATTGTATTCTATAGGATAGTTTTTTACAATAATATATTTGGATTTATACTAGCAACTAATTTCTTGTTCATTATATAATGGACATAGCTCATTATATCATATCAACTCATTTTGTTCACTGGAAAGGAGGCATATATGCCTACATTTTTATTTCTTGCCTCATTTACTACTATTGACATTTGCTACCTAATATTAGCGGGGCATATATAGAGATTTTTTTGCTTTTGCCTCATTTACTACTATTTATATTTATCACTTAACATTAACGGGCATATATTATAATATTTCTTATTATGCCTCGTTATCTGCTTCTTTACGGGGTACAAATTGAATATATGCTTGCATATGCCCCACAACTATTTTTTCGTAAGTTTTTTCTAGTAAAATGAGGCATAACTCTTTTTTAATTCTACATATGCCTCATCTCCATAAAACAACTACTTATCAACTATTCATTTTCACTATTTTTCCTTTCATAGCTTTAGTCCTATACAGCAAAAAAATGTACATCTTTCTATTAAAATACTTTACAAACTATTTACTCAGCATTTATAATAAGATATCTTAACTCAAAGGAGGTATTTATACGATACAAGAAAAATTATTTATCGAAATCACCAGAATCAACCAAGAAATACAAAAGCTACAGCAGCAGCTAGATTCTCTTCCCACAGGAAAGCTTATAGTCACCCAATATCAAACTCGCTTTAAATGGTATGTAAATGATGGCAACACCTTAACCTACATACCAAAATCCAACAGACAATATGCCGAATCTCTTGCTCAACGAAAATTCTTATCTCTCAAAATCAGAGACTTAACCAATGAAAGAAATGCAATTCAATATTACCTTCAGCCACAAGCAAAATCCAAAATTACCAACTATGCAAATCAGTTATTGGCAGAACCTCGCTATCATAATCTTCTTGCTCCTTATTTTCAATTAACAAATGAAGAATTAATCAGTTGGACAACCGCTCCTTATGAACATAATATAACCTATCCAGAACATTTAACTCATCATTCAATTTCTGGAAATACTGTTCGCTCGAAATCCGAAGCAATCATAGATATGACACTTTACACAAACCAAATTCCTTTTCGCTATGAAGCACAATTGATGTTAAATGATATCCCTGTATTTCCTGATTTTACAATTTTACATCCTCGTACTAAAGAGATCTATTATTGGGAACACTTTGGTATGATGGATAATGAAAAATATGCCAAAAGCGCTTGTTCCAAGATTTCTTTATATACTTCAAATAATATCATTCCTTCTATTAATTTGATTACAACATTTGAAACTAAAGACCATCCTCTTAGTACTGTACTAGTAGATAACATAATTCAACATTACTTTTTATAATACGCGCTTTGAGTACTTATATTAATCAATCTTATGGAATATGTTGACTGGACGAGGTATATGATGAGCATTTACATAGTAATGCCCCGTTTGTACCATTTTCCTCAATTTTTCACTAAACAACGAGGCACATATAAGCAATTCCCTTTTTTTGCCTAGTAGAATCTTGTTTTGCGAGGCATAATCGACCATTCCTTCATATATGACCCACGCACCATTTTATTATAGCAGCTACCTTAGTGCCATGCCCAGACATATCTTTCCCCGGTAATTCTTTATGTCTTTTTTCACTAAGCCGCAAATCTATATCTTTTTTAGAATATTCTATATTAGTGGTCTGATCCCATATATCTATAATCCTACTGCTACCATCTTCATAGCAAAAATCCTTATTTGATGCATCTATACCACTATCAATAATTGCTACTATTACACCTTCACCATATAACTCCGAAGGGAAATGTTGTCTACTTTGTAGAGGAAGTATGCATGCCTCTCTTTTAGTATGCAGCATATCAAAATATAATCGTTTAGGTTTCTCTATTAATTCTATATTATTATCCTCTGCTAATATTTTCACATACATCTCTGGGCATATCACTATTGCATACTGATTTAATAAAGGTCTTACCTCCACTGCCTCATAACGTTTTGATATATACTCTATGTCTCTAGCATACTTTATTATTAATTCCCATTTATCATTTACTTCATCATAACCCTCACCTAATTCTTTAGATTTAGTTTTTTCGTAAGGTGTGGCTTCTAGACCTGCTTGCAATACATTTTCTATTTTAGGATTCATACCTTTATCCGCCTAACTTTTCTATATAATATATTATGATTTACTTCCTTTTCCATACCAAAAGCTCATATTTTCCCACAGGTTTCATAAGATATAAAAAAGGGTATATTTATATATGAATAAAATAGTAGATGAATCTTACTACGACTTGATTATAGACAATAATCTAATACCTACTTATGATAGTAACGCTGAAAATATATATCCTATAAATCCAAAAACCTCTCTAATGGTACTTAGCGAAGAAACCTTTAACATGCAAAGTCTTGGTACATATCCATATTCTCATTTTCCCTCACTATTTACTCTAAGCTCTGAGGTATGCACTAATTCCAACATAGATAAAATACAATCAAATCCTAATTTCTCACTATATGGTCAAGGGGTAATTATCGGCATTATTGACACTGGCATAGATTATACCCACAAAGCCTTCCTATATCCTGACGGTAGCAGCCGAATCATCTCCATATGGGATCAAACCATAGAAGGAGAACCACCCAGTGGATTTCAATACGGTTCTGAATATACCAGTCAATTAATCAATACTGCTCTCAGCCAGGAAAATCCTCTAAATATAGTTCCTACCATAGATGATGTGGGGCATGGTACCATGCTTGCAGGTATAATAGGTGGTAATGAAAATATACAAAATAGTTTCAGGGGAATCGTCCCTAAATGTGAATACTTAATAGTAAAATTAAAGCCTGCCAAAAGATTGAACAAAAAAATCTTCAGTATATCTGAGAACCAACTCTGCTACGAAGAAACTGATGTTATAGCTGGTCTATCCTACATAACTGACCTAGGCAGACAGCTTCATCGACCAGTATCTATATGTATCGCCATGGGTACTAGCCAAGGAGGTCATAACGGAAAAGGTGCTACCAGCGGCTTCTTGAACTATATTACCCAGAGTCCTCATACCGGAGTAGCCGTAGCCGCTGGAAACGAAGGGAATCTACGTCGTCACTACCTAGGCAATATTACCCAACCCTACTATACTGATTTTGAATTAAATGTAGATGAAAAGGATTCTTTTTTCCCAATGGAAATATGGGTTTCCTCGCCATATAGATTAAATCTGGAGGTAACTAGTCCAAATGGAGAAATCATTAGAAATATATATCCTAGACTTAATGAATGTCGACGATTTTCCTTTATCTTCAATACAACTACTCTATGGGTAAATAACATCGTATCCGAATCAGATACAGGCGACCAGATAATAATTGTTAGATTTGAAAATGCGGCAAAAGGTATATGGCGCTTCCGGACTTATAGCATAGATGAAGAACCTACTTTATTCCACGTATGGCTTCCTTCCGGGGATATCATATTCCACGATACCCATTTTATAGATTCAAATCCTGACACCACCTTAACCTCACCAGGAAATGCTGAATCCCCTCTAGTAGTAACTAATCTTAACGAAACCTCTGGTTCTATATCTCTTTCATCTAGTAGAGGCTATACACGCTATCATGTGATTAAACCTGACTTAGCTGCACCTGGGTCCAGTATTCTAGCACCCCTTCCTGGCAATTCATATGGACCTCTATCAGGCACTGGTGCATCTGCTGCACATTCTGCAGGTGTAATAGCCATGATATTAGAATGGGCTGTTGTTCAAGGTAATTATTCCTCTATAACCGGCTCCGATATAAATCGACTACTTATCCGAGGAGCATATAGAACCAAATAGCAACTATATCCCAACACTTCTTCAGGATATGGCTTATTAGATATATATGGAATGTTTGAAAAGTTGGTATAATTCTCTTATCTACACAAAATATCCAATATTATCTTGATTTTTTAGTCAAAAGATAATATGCTTAGACGGTACTATGTAAATATAGTAGCTACCTAATTGTAGTTACAAATAACATAAATAATGTGAGGTATACAAAATGAGTGAAATGAAACCTATTAAAGAAGGTAAAGTACGTGAGATTTACGACAATGGCGACAGTTTAATTATGGTTGCTTCAGACCGCATCAGTTGCTTTGATGTCATTCTAAAGAACATCATTGACAAAAAGGGTACAGTACTTACACAGATGTCCAAGTTCTGGTTTGATTTAACCTCAGATATCATTTCAAACCATATGATTTCTGTAGATGTAAATGATATGCCAGAATATTTCCAAAATTCTAAATTCAACGGCAGCAGTATGATGTGTAAGAAATTAGAGATGCTTCCTATAGAATGTATCGTTCGTGGATATATAACTGGTAGTGGTTGGGAAAGCTACAAAGAAAACGGTACAGTCTGTGGCATTACTCTTCCTAAAGGATTAAAGGAATCAGATAAGCTTCCTGAACCTATATACACACCTTCTACAAAGGCTGAGATAGGTGATCACGACGAAAATATAAGTTTTGAAAAGAGTATCGATGTATTAGAGAGATATTTTCCCGGTAAAGGCGAGGAATATGCTACTAAGCTTAGAGATTATACTATTGCTCTATATAAGAAATGTGCTGACTATGCTTTAGAAAAGGGAATTATTATAGCAGATACTAAGTTTGAATTTGGTTTAGACGAGGATGGAAATATGGTTATAGGTGATGAGATGCTTACACCAGATAGCTCACGTTTCTGGCCAGCAGATGGCTATGAAGCAGGTCATGGTCAACCTTCATTTGACAAACAATTTGCAAGAGACTGGCTAAAGGCAAATCCAGATAATAACTGGACACTACCAGAGGATATAGCTCAAAAGACTATTAATAAATACCTTGAGGCTTATGAATTATTAACTAGCAAACCTCTTTAAACATAGTCTATATATTGAATCTATAATAGATTTTATTATATATAGTTACAATATTAAAACAGGTAATGTATTTCGCATTGGACTAACCTTTAATCCATTTCTGAAAATATATTACCTGTCTTTTTATTATACACAACCGATATACCTTACTTGAATTTTGCTATAACTTCTTCATTAGCTTTCATAGCAGCCGTTTCCATATCTTTTCTCTCTGCTAATAGCTGTTCTCTAATAGAACTATGTTTAACAGCCATAATCTGCAATGCAAGATATGCTGCATTCTTACTTCCATTAATTGCTACTGTCGCAACCGGAATACCTGAGGGCATCTGTACGATAGACATCAATGCATCCATACCATCTAGAGTAGCTCCCGAAAGAGGAACGCCTATAACTGGAAGAACCGTTTGTGAAGCAACTACACCTGGCAATGCTGCTGCCATACCCGCTGCTGTAATAATAACCTCTGTACCATCTTCATTTGTCTCGTTTACAAATTGTGATAAACCTTCATGCGCTCTATGAGCAGATAAACAACGCACATTTACTTCAACACCATAACTCTTTAATATGGCTACGGCTGGTTCAACCTTAGTCAAATCACTGGTAGAGCCCATAATAATTGCAGTTTTCATTATTCTTATCCTCCTAATATACTTCCTACTATGAATTTTATAGCAAACTAGATATTTTTCAATAGTTTTTTACATTTTACTGTTTATAATAGCTAAGGAAATCTCCTAAATTTTCCATAGCATCCTTAAGCACATCAATACAAGGTAGATATACTACCCTAAAATGATCTGGATCCTTCCAATTGAAGCCACCTCCATGAATAATTAGTATCTTCTTTTCCCTTAATAAATCATATGCAAACTTTTCATCATCTACTATATTGAATTTTTTAACATCTATCTTAGGGAATATATAAAATGCTGCCTTAGGTTTTACTGCTGTAATACCTGGTATATCATTTAAGGCCTTATATATATACTCACGTTGATCATATACTCTTCCTCCTGGAATTATATAGTTATTTACACTTTGATAGCCGCCTAAGGCTGTCTGCACTATAGACTGTGCTGGAACATTAGAACACAACCTCATATTGGAAAGCATATTCAGTCCCTCTATATAATCTTTGGCTATCTTTTTATTTCCGCTTAATACCATCCAACCTATTCTATAACCCGCTATCATATGTGATTTTGAAAGTCCACTAAAGGTAACGCAGAATACATCTGGTGCCAAGGATGCTATGGATACATGTTCCTCTCCATCCATTACAAGTCTATCATATATTTCATCAGAGAAAATAATTAAATTATGCTCTCTGGCCACATCTACAATTTGCTGTAAAACCTCTCTAGGATATAATGCACCTGTTGGATTATTAGGATTAATAATAACTATGGCCTTTGTATTATCCGTAATTTTCTTTTTTATATCATCAATGTCCGGATACCACTCCGCCTGTTCATCACATATATAATGCACAGCAGTACCGCCTGACAATGTAACACAAGCAGTCCATAATGGATAGTCTGGTGCTGGAACTAGAACCTCATCACCATTATCTAATAAAGCCGACATACTTAAATTAATCAATTCACTAACACCATTTCCAGTATATATATCATCTATCGATAGATTAGGAATATTCTTTATCTGGGAATATTGCATAATAGATTTTCTGGCAGCAAATAAGCCCTTAGCATCTGAGTAACCTTCACATTCCGTTAATTGTCGCTGCATATCATATACTACTTCGTCTGGAGTACGGAAACCAAACGGAGCAGGATTACCTATGTTTAATTTAAGAACATGCACGCCGTTCTTCTCCATCCTGTTTGCTTCCTCCACAACTGGTCCTCTTACATCATACAATACATTATCTAGCTTAGTTGATTTTTTAAATTCTCTCATTAGATTATTCCTTTCTATATCTAACTGCATATTTATATCACTTCCATCTGTATCCTCACCATAAAGCCATTGTTCATCTACCCGAAGAGTCTTTGCTATAAAACTACCTATGTTCTTTCTGGGAATGGCCTTACCACTAACATATTGACTAATCTGGCTCTTGCCCAGTTTTACTCCTGTCTGCTCCGCCGCTCGAAGTAAATCTACCTGCTTCATACTATGACTCTTCATAGCTAGCTTTAATCGTTCCATAAATACCTTTTCGTTCATAGGCAAACTCCTTATCTTCATACTCTACAAATCATATGAACATGATTCTCTCTATATTATTCAAAATAAATATAAAAGTTCATTTTTATAATACAAATTTTATCATATCACAAAATAAAGTTCAAGTTTTTCACGAAAGTTCATTTTTAGATTGCAAAAGTTCATTTTTAGATTGCAAAAGTTCATTTTTAAGCGAAAAACAGTCCTTAAATGTCAGCTTCTAACTCTAACAACTAAGGACTTATTCATTCCATTCTGATTTTGTCAGACAAGTGATATGTTCTGTTCTAATATCATCCATTAATGCCCAATGAATATCTTTGTTCGTATGATGATAAACAAATCCACATTTTTCCTGTGCACGTTTCGACTTGATATTGCCATCAAAATATCCACACCATATTTTTTCCAACTGCAAATCCTCAAATCCATGTTCAAGAATACATTTTATAGCCTCTGGAATCAGCCCCTGTCCCCAAAACGGAACTCCTATCCAGTAGCCAATCTCGCCCTCAGCATCTGGTAAATCAAGATTACTGGTTTTCCCAACCATCAATCCAATACTGCCAATTGCTTTATCGTCTTCCTTCAGGCAAACTGCATATGTTTCAGGTACTGCCAACACATTTCTTATAATATCTTTACTGTTTTCAACACTCGTATGCACCGGCCACCCAGCTATCGGTCCCACTTCTGGGTCCTTTGCATACTTATAAAGACTCTCTGCATCATTCTCTGTCCATGCACGAAGAATCAATCTTTCTGTTAATATATTCATATCCTCTATTTCTCCTTCTAACGCCAAATAATTTGCTCTGTTAGATATCTTTCTCTTTTAATGCTTCCATTACTGCAATGCCAATTGCTCTTCCAAGCAACGGTGGCACAGCGTTTCCAATTTGAACCAGCTGCCATTTCTTTGATCCACGAAATATAAAGTCATCCGGGAATGACTGTAATGCTGCTAATTCTCTTGGTGTTAATACTCTAGGAAGTTTAGGATGTAAATTTACTCCTCCATGATTTTCTTTTACAGTGCAGGATGGTTTATCCCAAGGTGATTTTTTCCATGCATCAGAATAATTACCATATATACTCATCCCCTCAGGTGTCTCTGTAATTTTCTTTTGCATTTCTTCTGTATGTTTAGTAAAAATATGGTTTATACTTTTATCCTCGGGCATATCCATAAATCTTTTAATCTCTTGTCCAAGTGTTTTATATTTTTCCATAAATGGCTTTGGATGATAATTTGTTCCACCAATTCTATTTCCAATAAATATTACCCTTCGTCTTGTTTGTGCAACACCATA
>CAZOUU010000052.1:0-9164 GCA_964583045.1 uncultured Lachnospiraceae bacterium
ATATTTACATTTTTAATTATAATAATTAAATTTTCAAATTATCTATACCGTATCAACACTGCTGTTGAACAGATATTCCTCGAGGGAACAAGCTATATCACTTTACCCGACGAGCTAATAGAGATTGAGGATCAGCTTAATTCGATTCGTGATAATATGGAGATTAAGACCAAGGAAGCCAAAGAAAGCGAGCAACGTAAAAATGATCTTATAGTATATTTAGCTCATGATTTAAAGACTCCACTAGCTTCTGTAATTGGCTATCTTAATCTACTAAATGATTCCCCTGACTTATCACCTGAGACCAAGGCAGAATATGTAAATATATCTCTAGATAGAGCCTTACGGCTAGAGGAGCTAATTAATGAACTATTTGATATAACCAAATTTAATCTGCATGATATAGAGTTAAATATGGCAAACCTAAACATCACTTTAATGTTGCGACAGATTATAGATGAGTTTTATCCAATCCTTACTGAACATGATCTTTCAGTCACTGGTATTATAGAATCAAACATAATTATTAAAGGAGACGGGGACAAGCTGGCTCGAGTATTCGATAACCTTCTTAAAAACGCTATTAATTACGGCGACTCCAATACCGAGATATGCATACAAGCTAAATTAACGGATATAGATGGCCTTTCTTATGCAAATATAGATTTTATTAATCACGGAAGACCTATTCCAGAAGATAAACTAGGCCTTATATTTGAAAAGTTTTACCGAGTAGATTCCTCCCGTTCCAGCTTAACAGGTGGTTCTGGAGTAGGACTTGCTGTTGCCAAAGAGATAGTACGGGCACACCACGGAACTATAACCGCAGTTAGCAGCGAAGAACACACTATATTTTCACTATCCATACCTACCGATATGTCCGAGATATAATATCCATACACTAAAAGGACACGTTCTTATATGAACGTGTCCTTTTTGCTATATATTATCAGCTTTCTCACTATCTGCTAATATATATATTAAATCTATTATATTCTCTTATGTAAATTCTTGGCTAAGTCCTGTAGCTCCTCGCTATCAGATTCCTTTGGCGACCAGGTACCTATACTTACTCCATCACCCTTATATCGTGGTACAAAATGCATATGGAAATGATTAACTGACTGTCCAGCTACCTCACCATTGTTCTGTACTACATTAAGTCCATCACATTTTAACTCATCTCGCAATCCTCTAGCCAAGGCTGTTCCCAACGCGAATAACTTGCCTGCTGTATCTGCATCCATCTCATATATATTATCATAATGTTCTCTTGGTATAATAAGTGCATGTCCTTTTGATACTGGTGCAACATCTAATATAATCTTAAAATCATTATTCTCATATATCGTTGCTGAAGGTATCTCTCCACTAACTATCTTGCAAAAAATGCAATCCTCTTTTTTCATGTCATTATCCTCCTTGACCTTCTAGTATTTTAAAACACATTTGAAAAAAAAACAAGTTTTAGTGTCTTTTCCCTCCACTTACTTAATAAAATTAAGTATTTTCATCGCCAATTGGAAGATATTTGCAAATTATGCTTTAAATCCCCTATTTACATCTGCTATGGGATCCATAGAATCATTTAAATATCCTTTGCCATAAGTAAGACCTCTATATATCTGGTGAGCATTTTCCATAATAGGTCCTTCCATATCTGTCTTAGCAAGCTCTACAAATGCCTGTTTAAGATTGTTAAGTATCGTTATGCAAGCATCTATATCACAAGGTGCTTTCTGCGTAGCTGAATCTAATATATGCTTATTAATAAATATGTATAACGACATCACATCCGCTCCGGCTTCCACATCTGTCTTTTGCATATTCATAAGCTCAACCTGCGTTTTACTAGCTAACTGCAAATTCTCTATGTATCCAGACATATCTTCTGCCTTATAATTAAGCATAGCCTCATTTAAAAATCTAATCTCCAGTTCATAACAAATAACTGCTAAGCTGGTTACATTTGCCTGAGTAATTCTTACTGTATAATCACTAATCAATTCATCTGTCATCTAGGCACCCCCTATTGTAATAGTTGCAATAGGTTCTCTGGTCTAGTATTAGCTTTTGCAAGCATAGAAACTCCTGTCTGAGATAATACATTTTGTTGTGTGTACTCTGACATCTCAGTGGCCATATCTGTATCCATAATACGAGATACCGCTGTAGTCATATTCTCTGTCGCCACCTCTAAATTGCTAATAGTATGCTCCATTCTGTTTTGATATGCACCTAACTTTGAACGTACCGCAGATACCTGTTTAATAGCTTCATCTATACTATCTAAAGACTTAGCAGCAAGAGCATGAGTATATACATTAATCTTATCTAAACCTAGATTCTTTGCATCCATCTTAGGTATGGTTATATTTAATGTCTGTCCCTCTTCTGATCCTATCTGTATAACTGCTTGTCCTGCCGTTAAAACTGTATGTGTTACCTTAGTGCCTGCCGTAGCTAATGTATCATCTATAGTCATATTTATCTCAAAGCCATGGCTATCAGTAATAGTAACTTCATTACCAACTATAGTAGTAGTGGCTGTATCGTTATAGCCTGCTCCTAATGTAACCTTAGCATCTGTTCCCTTAGTTACTGCTAGAGACGCTCCATCCAATAGAGTACTACTACTCTTAACAACTATATCCTGGTCGTCTCCAGCATATTTACTGGTTAATGTAAGTGCGCCACCATTATTTACTAAATCTATATCTACTCTATCACAAGTTGCTCTTAGCTTCTCATAAGCTTCATCTATAGTATCTGTAGCCGATATATCTACGGACAAACCATTAATTGTAATTGTTCCTGCACCAACTGCACCTAAAGTAGTAGTTGCTTCTGTATATGTACCTATAGAATCCACCATCATATCATATTTACCAAATCCTACCGCATCTGATATATCTGTAATCTCTACACCCTTAGCTGAATCATCTGGATATGTCCTACGCTGAGTCATTCCGTCTAATAAGCCTCTTCCATTATAGTTAGTATCTCTAGATATCTTATCTATCTCTGCAGTTAATTGACCTATCTCTTCATTGATTGTATCTATATCCTCTGTACCATATGTATTACTAGCTGCCTGTACTGTGAGCTCACGAATTCGTGACACTATAGAATGTACTTCATTAAGGGAACCTTCTGCTGTCTGAACCAATGAAATGCCATCACCTGCATTATTATTTGCTCTATCTAGGGCTCTAAGCTGTGCCTGCATCTTCTGTGATATAGCCATACCTGATGGATCATCAGAGGCTTTATTAATCTTATATCCTGATGATAATTTAGACATAGATGCTGATAGCCTAGTATCTGTCTTTGCTAAATTTGTATATGCTCTTATGGCTGTTGTATTGTGACTTATCTTCATATTGAACACGACCTTTCTCTTAAGAATTCATCTATCATAATGAATCCACCTACATTAATTATCGACTACTTATGACCTAATCATTAGATACTCTTTATAACCTTTACAAGCATCTTTGCCACACTGTATAACTGGTTAGTAGTCGCTAATCCTTTAGCTTCTGCCATATCCATATCCTCACCCACAACAACCTGCTCTGCCTCCATGTCCGCCTGGTTGAAATTTGCTACTATACTAGCCTTAATACCTTTTAATATATCATTCCCCTCTTTTGTATCAGAAGCTATATATCCTCTTAAGCTGCCTTCCTCTAACACTAGGCTGGCATTTACCCTGCCGGCCCTGCTAGCTTCTATACTAGCCTCTATCCTTCCTGCCGCTTCTCCATCTCTTACTATGGACAGATTAATTATATTTACCTCATCTCCTGCTAATATCGGTACCTGATAGGTCTCCCTCTTAGCCATCTGACTTACTATGTTAAATCCAGCATTAACAAGCTTCAAGGTGCTTATATCCATAGCTGTAATCTTGCCTTGTCCATTAATAGTGTCTGTCAATGTATGGGACATCTGCTCATAAGCCTGATTAATACTCTCACTATCATCTATAGACTCTGCTATATTCTCTATGGCTTCATCTATATCTGATTCATTATCTTCAGCAAGTCTACGAGCCTCGGAAAATATACTACCCTTGCTTAGTACCACTTCTCCTGAAAGCATATTCTGAACAGTACGAGGAAGGTTATAACTATCAAGAATGGCTTCTACCTTATTATTAGCTGTTAGATCTCCTACCAGCTGCATTAGATTCTCTATCTCTCTAGCAGCTATGTCATCTTCATTATCGTTAATGTACTGTTCTTTATTACTGTAATCTGATACTTCATTTCTCAACTGCTCTAAGGTCATATTATATATATCTTCTTCTCTAGATATATTCTTCAATATATCTGGTGTAATATGATGCATAACATCTCTAGCCAGACTCTTATTATAGCTTGTCATTATCTGATTATATATGGAATTATTGTCACTATAATCCACCTCAGCAAAACCGCTATTCTCATCTAAGGATACATCCATTCCCGTAGCCTTGGTAGTTCTGTGAGCAGATAATAGATTGGCTAATGTAAGATCTCTATCTGTATTTACTAGATAACCTGTATCTCCACCGTCGGATTTCGCAACTTTGTGAAGCAGTCTGTATATACCTACATAGCTTTCTCTCTCTTCTTCTGTAAGCTTATTATTTCTCTCCGCCTTAAGTAAAAATTTACTGTAGCTCTCCTCACTACTAACCTCATAAGTCTCATTAATACCAGCTACTATATCATTTAATTCATCTATAGGTATATTAAGAGGGTTAATATTGTCTCTTATTAGATTCAATACCTTCTCCGGAGTAAGTTTATCTATTAATTCATTTACCTGAACATCCGCATTCTTAACGCGAAGTATATTCTCTTCTGTCATCTCCATACTATTATAAGCCAATATCCTAACCGCTCTCTGATTACTGGTATTAATATCCAGCTTCATATCATCCAATATATCATCTACATTTCTAAATGCCTTATGAATACTATCTCCCATATCGCTTCTAGGCTTAGTCATCATAGTCTCATAGGCATTTTCTGCAAGAGACGACTTTATCTCACTACCTAGCTCACTTACCGAATTAACCGTTAGCACTTCTTCTCTAGCTGCCATACCAAGAGCATAACTAGGAAGCTTAGGTAACTCATCTATCTTATATATAGCCTCTTTGTATAAAGCTATACTCTCTGATGTAGCCTCTACGCCTGCTGCCATAAATGTATCTCTGTAGTAAGATTTCTCTACAGCCTTTAATGTATCTACTACCTCTTCTAAGGTTCTAGTATCTATGTTCATATCCTTATTCACAAGTCTTATACTTGCTTCAGAGGTCATCATAAGCCTAATCTCTTCTAACTGTCTCTTAGCCGTAATATACTTAGCATCCTCACTTATATCCTCTACATCCTGTAGGTCTAGTGAATCTGCTGTAGCTTCTGCTGTCTTAAGATTATGTATGGTTATAGCTCTATTATTATTCAGAAGAGATTTAATGTCCTCCTCTGTTATATCCTGTACAGCAGCTAAAAGCTGTTTGGCTACAGTCTCACCAGCTTCATAATATACATTAGCATCCTCTATTGGAATTCCATTAGATATGCATTTTGCCATATTACTCTCTAATACAGTATTATCTATTCCATTTTCGTTAATATCTATAATAGCCATATGATTTCTGATATTATCAGTGGTAATAGGAATATTCTCTGCTAACATAAATCTAGCACCCTCATAGGCTTTATCATTATCCTTATATCCTGCCTTATCTATAACATCTTCTACCTGAGGCAGCATATCCTTCCATAGAGTCTCGTCTACTGTCTTTTCTTTACTATTATTATTAGAGCCATATCTAGAGGTATATAGATTCTTCAACGTAAGCTCCATATTATTCTTTAGCAAATATGCCTCCTGATTGGCCGCTATATATGGGGTATCTGTAGCATTTTCTTTATATATATCCACCTTTTTATTAGTATAGTCAGGAGAGCTAATCATCTTATTAGTAGGATCTGAAGCTGTCGCCTCTGATATATCTTCTAATACCTTGTCCGAGTGCTCTACACTTCTAAGTGACATAACTAATCCCATAAGCTGTGCCATACTAACTGAGGATATATCCACCTGCATACTCTTAAGCTGTTCCAATTCCGAAGAAGATATAGTCTTAATAACTTCTCTTGCTTTTTCATTAAGCTCTTCAGCGCTAGTCTCCTCTTCCTTTGACTTATCAGTAGTACTATCATTATAAAATCTAGCAAATTCCTGCTTAAGAATATCATCACCACTATCGACGATATATGCCTTAGCATTCTCATCCACCCTACTGGTTTCAACCCCCAAAGAACCCTTGATTGTCATTCCATTATTGTCATATATACCCTTAGAAGCCTGTATTATGTTGTTATTGATTGTATTGTTATATGCCATATCTATTCCTCATATCTGTATTAAATAATCACCATGTGTCATATACTAGTTATCGGCTGTATTTCAAAAAAATCTTAGAAGCGATTGTATACTTGAAATAAGTCTTAAAAAAAGTTACAATAAAGCATAGAACAATATATGGAGGGTACAATTATGGAAGACAGAGCAGTTAAAGTATATTCGCAGTTCAACAGCACCTTATCAATCAAAGTAATACCAGGACATTTTGCAACAAATCACTCTCATATTAATTATTATATTGATATGACCACACTAAAGACCAGACAGAGCATGGCATTAGCCGCGGCAAAATCTATGGTACATGATTATGTGAATAATACCGTTATAGATACCATCGTATGTATGGATGGAACAGAGGTTATCGGAGCTTTTCTAGCAGAAGAGTTAAGCTCTGCAGGATTTATGTCTATGAATCAGCATCAGACTATATATATAGTTACCCCAGAGTTTAATTCAGCCGGACAGATGGTATTCAAAGACAATCTTCAATCTACTATTAAGAATAAGCACGTATTACTATTACTTGCCACTGCAACTACTGGCCGCACCGTTGAGAGAAGTCTTGATTGCATTAGATATTATGGTGGTATCGTAGAAGGTATATCTGCCATATTCTCAGCAACAGAATCTATAGAAGGCTATGGTATAAATTCTATATTCAAGACTACTGACATACCTGAGTACCACACTTATTCATCACACAGCTGTCCATTCTGCAAGGCAGGTAACAAGATAGATGCCATAGTAAACAGTTATGGATACTCGGTTATATAAAAGCATCTTTTTGAATAAAAGTGCTTTAAAGGCACATTTCCTAAAGTTAATTATTAACCTTACGAAATGTGCCTTTATTATGTGCGTATATCCATAAATTATGCTACACACATCCACTGAACTATACTCTGAATAAACATACCAAAGAAAATTGTAAATGTAATAAATGCTGTAACATCTGTTAATATACCTTTAAGCTTTTTTGTGGTCATGTATATCACCTCCTACAATTGATAGGTTATCATAGGGGTGTGACAAACCATGACACAATTTTAAAATAATTAAAAAGATTTATTTATAAACGGACTAGCCACATGAATATATGATATATTTCTGTCTGGATCATAGCTTATGGCTACATTTATATTAACCTTTTCTTCTTGCTGATACACATAGTTCTCTCTGTACCTTGTATATCCATACACACTGTACATACTGTTGTTTTCTTCTCGATATACCTCTTTTGCATCAGCTACTTCTAGTATTTGTGCTACCAAAGCATTCTTTTCGTCTAAAGACAGCTTACCCTCTACGGAGCCTTTTAAATATACATTTACTGTATTATCCATACCTATATCTCTATATACATTATTTATCTCTGTCTCTAGATTATCTACTCCACGTACACCATCGGGCATCTCTACACTCACCAATACATATTGCTCGTACTCTCGCTTATCTGCCTTCTCCATAGTCACTAAAGATATGGTGGTATTTGCTGCCTTAGCTTCTTTTATAAGCTTAGTATTACTGTAATCTACCTTAGTCTCTTTTACTATATTGTATCCTTCGGTTATACCTAACTGATTAGCTATATTTTTGAGCATAGTTTCCTTAGTCTCATCGCTTAAGTACATATCTCAAAAATAGCCATAGGCATCTATATAGCTCTCTGCGTTAGCACTTCCTGTTATATTAAATGCTTCTATAACCTTATCATTATCTTTGGCATTCTGATTCCATATTACACATACACCAATTGTTATCCATATGGCTAGGACAATACCTGCCTTTGCTTTTTTACTCATACTTACCTCCAATACTTTTTATGTATCACATAACTTAGTATTGACGGTTAGTATGCGTAATATACATTTTTTTAAAATCTATGTCTATAAACTCTTATAGAATTAAGAACTGCTAACAATGCTACACCTACATCTGCAAATACTGCCATCCACATATTTGATATACCTATTGTTACAAGCACAAGTACAAATACCTTAATGGTAAGTGCTAAAATTATATTTTCCATAACTATCTGTCTAGTATATCTTCCTATGGCTACTGCTTTTGCAAGCTTACTTATGTCATCCGTCATAATAACTACATCTGCCGCTTCTATAGCCGCATCCTGACCTGCTCCTCCCATCGCTATACCTATATCTGCTCTTGCTAGAACCGGCGCATCATTTATACCATCACCTACAAAGGCTAACTTCACATCTTCATTATCCTCATATATACTCTCAACCTTTTCCAATTTATTTTCAGGAAGTAGCTGACCAAATTTGTATTCTATACCTAGCTCATCTCCTACTTCATCAACTATGGCTTGGTTATCACCAGATAATACAACGGTCTTAGTAATTCCTGCTACGTTAAGGGCTTCTATACCTTCCTTAGATGTCTCCTTAATCTTATCGGCTATAAGAATTACTCCTAGGTATTTATTATTAAACGCCACGTAAACTACTGTGGAAGCTGTATTTGCTGGTGTGAAGTCTATATTGTATTTCTCCATAAGCTTTTGATTACCAACCAGAATTGCACCCTCATCTAGGGTTGCCTCTACACCATAACCTGATATCTCTTTATATTCCTTTAAGATACTATTCATCTTATTTGTTATCTCATTAAATTTATCTTTAGATAAAATGCTTTTCAAATATGTTAATAAATCAAAATCAACAAGTAATGACGATAAAGAATTTATACTATAAGAATTTATATTT
>CAZOUU010000053.1:0-9152 GCA_964583045.1 uncultured Lachnospiraceae bacterium
ATTTAATCATAATAGATTAACATTTAGCTTGATGTATACTTATTCAGAGAATTTTATTCTTGTGTTATCTCATGACGAGGTAGTTCATCTTAAATGTTCTATGCTTAATAAGATGCCAGGCTTACATGATGATAAATTTGCTAATCTTAGAGCAGCTTATGGATTTATGTATGGACATCCAGGTAAGAAATTGCTATTTATGGGACAGGAATTTGCTCAATTACGTGAATGGGATGAGAGTAGAAGCCTTGATTGGTTCTTATTAGATGGCGAAGACGATAAGCATGAGAAGATGAAACAATATGTTAAGGCACTTAATAACCTATATAGTAAATATAATGCATTATATTACAATGATTCTGATGAGATGGGATTTGAGTGGATTAATTGTGATGATGCACAAAATAGTACAGCATCATTTATTAGAAGAGGAAGCTCAGCTAAGGACCAATTGCTATTTGTATGTAATTTTACTCCAGTGGAGAAGACTAATTATGAAGTAGGAGTTCCTTGCAGTGGCAAATACACAGAGATACTTAACTCAGACAGCGTAGAGTTTGGTGGACTTGGAAGAAATAATAGGACACCTATTATGGCTATAGATAATAATGTAAATAATAGGAATAAATCCATATCTATTACTTTACCACCATTATCAGTTGTAGTATTTAAGTACAATTATAAGGATGATTCTGAAAAATAAATACACCTATGTATGCTATTATCGTTATATAGCTAAGCTACAAAAAGAGGTACAACTTTTACAAGTTGTACCTCTTTTTGTGGCTATAAGAAAAGGTTATCCTATATTCTTAAGCACTGATTTTCTCTTATATTTTTTGTTAGAATATAATACTGCATCAGCCTCAGCAAGAATATCTTCTATAATTACATCTGTTCCACATACGAATTCGCTTATACCAATACTTATATCTATATAATAAGGTTTGCCACAAGTATCATTAAGGAATTTGGAATGTTTGTCTATATTGTGTTGGATAGATTTAGCTAAGTCACTCTCATCTAGTAGTGCAAAGGCTACGAACTCGTCTCCACCTAATCTACCGATGACATCTCCTCGTCTAAAGCTCTTATTAAGTATACTAGCTATACTCTTGAGAGCAAAATCTCCATCCTTATGACCAAATTTATCATTAACCATTTTAAGATTATCCATATCCGCAAATACTATAATAGCCTTTTTGCCACGATGAAGATCATCTACTATAAATGAATGGGCATTCTCTAGGAAACCTCTACGATTATATAAACCAGTTAATTCATCGGAAGTAGATAGCTTGTTAAGTTGTAGGTTCTTATCATGTATCTCCTGAATGGATAATACTAATTTACTTTGGGTAGCTATTTGTTCTTGCAATAAGCTTAAGAACTTAAGGGCGGTTCCTAATTGTAGGCTAGTAGAATATATATGATGGAAATTAGATATATCTACATCACATAGGAATAGACCATGGTGCTGCTCATTTGTAAATATAGGTGTTAATACCATAGTGCTACGATTACTATGATCTATGTAGTCATTAGAGAATAATGATAAGGAATCAATGATTCTATCATCTCCGGACAAAACTGTATATTTATCTTTTTTAGAATATGCCTGAAGCAACAAGGTATCAGGAATCTTCCAGCTGCCATCATTTGTCTGCATTACAGGTGTATCATACAGATATACATAAGTAGAATTGTATGGTAAGCCTGACAGTGTCTCCATCATAAGAGAGTAGCATTCCTTGTCATCACGACCATAGGCAAGTGCATCTCTAGTTATATAGCTAGAAGACCATATATTTAGCTTGTACTCCTTATTTTCATCATAACGTAGATTAGAAGTAGTAGTATTTATATAGCTGTATACCTTATTGAAGGTCTCGCAATAATCTATCTTTTTATTAGGTGTCTTTATTAAGTCTAAGACTATCTTGTTAAATGCATCAAATAGATATAATAGTTTATCTATACTATAATATACTAATAATGAAGAATGCATTATATCTGAAATTGCATTACGTATACTATCTCTAGGAAATGTATTGCTGTCATCATCCAAAGCAATATTTATAATGTTACTAAATAAATAGTGCAGATGTGAATTAAGCTCTTTTTGAATAAAGCTATTACCATAGTCAGATAATAGACTATCAAGTATGATGTCAGTAATTTGATTTGAGTTAGTAGATGTAAGCTCTATATCGTTAAGCATAATGCTAGGAGTAATATCATCATCACCACAGCCGCAAGAACGTCTGATAATAAAGTCAGAGTTAAGTATAGTTTTGGTGGTCTGCCCATGCTTTAACAGGTTGCATACTTCGTATAAAGAATAGTAGCCTAAATCTGAAGAACTAGCTTTGGCAGTGGAAAGTGGTGGATCTAATGCTAAGGCAATAGGTGCATCATCATAACCAGTTACAGCTATATCTACACCTGGAATAATACCTCTTCTTTTAAATACTCTATATCCACCTAAAGCCATCTGATCATTAGCAAATACCATAGCATCTAAATCTGGATTATTATCTAATAATTGTTCAACTAAATCTTCACAGAATTCAGAAAAATCACCATGAACAATAAGCTTTTCGTCTACAGGAAGGTTATTCTCAATAAGAGTAGACTTGTAGGTCTCTAGACGATCTACGGCATCAGCATTAAAAGCACGACCACTAACAAATCCAATCTTCTTCTTATGGTGGTGATTAATGAGATGTTCTATAGCTTTTTTAAGACCAGTCTGTCCTTCTATATATAATGAATGATAACCTGGCACAGGAATCTCTATGTTCAATATAGGGATATCTTTAAAATTAGCTAAAAAGGATTTTAAATCTGATTCTGAAAGAAAACTACCAATGGTGCCCATGGAAATTATAAGCGCATCCAGATTCTTTTTAGAAGCGTAGTAGAAAACAGAATTATACTGATAGTCAAATCTTGCTTTTTGAGGGTCGTTATATGTTGCATTAATATACATACCTGGAAATACAATAAGATTTACATCCAATTCCTTTGCGGCATAGTCAACACCTTTGCATATATCATATGCATAGTCATTATCTAAATGACATATAAATAGTCCTATGTTTAGTCTCTTCTTCTCCATAATCACACCACCTTGTTCCCTGAAATATATGGATTTATTATATCATAGGAATACACAAAATTCAAACAAATATAGGCTCGTAAGGAGGATATGGGAGAAAGTTGGCAATATGCACAAAATTCATTGGTAAATTATCTTGTAAAAATTTAGGTCTTGAATTATAATGTCACTGTATGTCCAAGGACATTTAAATATTGTTAACAGTTCACATAGGAGGATTAAATAATGGATTACAAGAAAGCAGGAGTTGATATTGAGGCTGGTTATAAGTCGGTTGAACTTATGAAGGAGCACGTTAAAAAGACTATGCGCGATGAAGTGCTTACTAATATAGGTGGATTTTCTGGTGGCTTTTCTCTTGAGAAATTTAAAAATATGGAAAAGCCTACTTTAGTTTCAGGTACTGATGGAGTAGGAACAAAGCTTAAATTAGCATTTATTATGGACAAACATGATACTATAGGTATCGATTGTGTGGCCATGTGTGTAAATGATATAGCCTGCGCAGGTGGTGAACCATTATTCTTCTTAGATTATATAGCATGTGGTAAGAACTTCCCAGAGAAGATTGCTACTATAGTAAGTGGTGTTGCTGAGGGCTGTCTTCAGTCAGATGCTGCACTTATAGGTGGAGAGACAGCAGAGATGCCAGGCTTCTATCCAGAGGATGAGTATGACCTAGCTGGCTTTGCAGTGGGTGTTGTAGATGAGAAGGACTTAATTACAGGTAAGACTATAGCGGCTGGAGATACTATTATAGGTATAACTTCTAGTGGTGTTCATAGTAATGGCTTCTCACTAGTAAGACAGGTATTTGATATGAGTAAGGAATCTCTTGATACTTACTATGATGAATTAGGAAAGACTTTAGGTGAGGCACTTATAGCACCTACAAAGATATATGTAAAGGCATTAAAATCAGTTAAAGAGGCAGGAGTTACTATTAAGGGCTGTAGTCATATAACTGGTGGTGGCTTTTATGAGAATATACCTAGAATGTTACCAGATGGTGTCAGAGCGGTTATTAAGAAGGACTCTTATGAGGTTCCAGCTATATTTAAGCTTATGGCTAAGACTGGTGGTATAGCAGATGAGATGATGTACAATACCTATAATATGGGTATAGGTATGATGCTTGCAGTAGATAGCAAGGATGTAGATAATACTATGGCAGCTATTAAGGCAGCAGGCGAAGAGGCTTATGTAGTAGGTCATATAGAAGCAGGAGAAAAGGGTGTAACATTATGCTAAGAATAGTTGTAATGGTATCTGGAGGTGGAACAAACCTTCAAGCAATTATTGATAAGGTAGCTAGTAACGAGATAACTAATACTGAGATTGTTGCAGTTATTAGTAACAATAAGAATGCTATAGCCTTAGAACGCGCTAAGAAGGCAGAGATAGAGGCTATATGTGTATCTCCTAAGGATTATGATACTAGAGAAGAATTTAATGAAGCTTTAATTAGTAAGATAGATTCCTTGGAGGTAGATTTAATTGTTCTTGCTGGATGTTTGGTAGTCATTCCAGAAGCTATGATAGATAAGTATGAGAATAGGATTATTAATATTCATCCCTCGCTTATACCATCCTTTTGCGGCACAGGCTATTATGGACTTAAGGTTCATGAAGAGGCAATTGCCAGAGGAGTTAAGCTTACAGGAGCTACAGTTCATTTCGTGGATAAAGGAACAGATACTGGTCCTATACTATTGCAAAAAGCAGTTGAGATTAAATCAGAGGATACGGCTAAGGCATTACAGCAAAGAGTTATGGAAGAAGCAGAATGGATATTGCTACCTAAGGCTATAGATTTAATAGCAAATGGCAGGGTATCTATAGTAGATGGAAAAACAGTTATACAATAAATATTAGGAGGCATCTTAATGAAAGTACTGATTATAGGTAGTGGTGGAAGAGAACATGCTATAGCAACAAGTGTTGCAAAGAGTAAGAGGGTATCTAAGATATATTGTGCACCGGGAAATGCAGGTATTGCAGGCGTTGCAGAATGTGTAGATATAGGCGTTATGGACTTTGACAGTCAGGTTAGATTCGCAAAGGATAATGGCATAGATTTAACTATGGTGGGACCAGATGATCCATTAGTTGCAGGAGCAGTAGATGCTTTTGAAACAGCAGGACTTAGAGTGTTTGGACCTAGAAAAAATGCTGCTATTATAGAAGGCTCCAAAGCATTTTCTAAAGACCTTATGAAGAAATATAATATTCCTACAGCTTCTTATGAGAATTTTGATGATCCAGACAAGGCATTAGCATATCTTGAGAAGACAGATTTTCCTATAGTTTTAAAGGCAGATGGTTTAGCTCTAGGCAAGGGTGTGCTTATATGCAATACCTTAGAAGAGGCTAAGGAAGGTGTTAAGTCTATTATGCTAGATAAGCATTTTGGAAATGCTGGTAATAAGATGGTTATTGAAGAGTTTATGACAGGTAGAGAGGTATCAGTTCTTGCCTTTTGCGATGGTACTACTATTAAGACTATGACTTCAGCCCAAGATCATAAGAGAGCACAGGATGGAGATAAGGGACTTAACACTGGTGGTATGGGTACATTTTCACCTAGTCCGTTTTATACTAAGGAGATAGATGAATTCTGCCAGGCGGAAGTGTATAAGAAGACTATGGCAGCTATGAAGGCTGAAGGTAGAGATTTTGTAGGTATCTTATTTACTGGACTTATGATTACTCCAAAGGGTACTAAGGTATTAGAATATAATGCTAGATTTGGTGATCCAGAGGCACAGGTAGTATTACCACGTATGAAAAATGATATTATAGATGTAATGGAAGCTTGTATTGATGGTAAACTTGATGAGGTGGACTTACAATTTGAAGATAACGCAGCAGTATGTGTAGTGCTTGCTTCAGAGGGCTATCCAGTGGCCTATGACAAAGGATTCCAGATAAGTGGCTTAGATACATTTAAGGATAAAGAGGGTTATTATGTATTTCATGCAGGTACCAAGCTTGATAATGGACAGGTAGTTACTAATGGTGGACGAGTATTAGGAGTAACTGCTACAGGAGAAGACCTAGTTAAAGCGAGAGCTAATGCATATGCGGCTACGGAATGGATATCCTTCGATAATAAATATATGCGCCATGATATAGGTAAAGCTATAGACGAGACAAAATAGACTTAAATACATAAAGAACATAGATTGATGCAAAAGAACATTGATTTATGTTCTTTTATTTTGTGTTAAAAAAGATAGAATAATGTTGAATAGTACTACTATTTATGGTATCTTTAAAATAACTATTGATATCTAGTGGTTTACATAAAATATGGAGTGAGAATATGAGAGTACATAAAAAGATAAAAAAGACTATTGCAGGTGCAATGGCATTATATATGTGTGTCGCAGTGATATTAGGCGATGCTCCTTGTGTATATGCGGTAGCGGACACTGCCTCTACTACTGAGGCGGAGAATACTGAAGCAGCTAGTACTAGCGAAGCTGCAGACACTACAGAGCCTGTTACAGAGGAACAAACAGAGGAGGAGCCAGTTGTACAAAGTGATGATCTGGATATGCAGGGAGCTTCTACAGGCACACTTATAGGCAATAACGTATATGTAAGAAGTGGTCCAGGAAAAAGCTATAGCTATTTAACGGCTAGTGGAGCTGCGATTAAGCTTAATGCAGGTGCCGTGGTTACAATAAATGGTACTGCTACAGGGTCTGATACGCAATACCCTACCTGGCATAAGATTACATTTACATATAAGGGAGGAAACTATAGTGGATATATAGCAACAAACTTTGTATCTGTTGCTACAGGCACCACTAATAATACATCTGCGGATGCTAATTTTGAGGCGAAGCTTGCTGCACAGGGATTTCCAGAGAGCTACAAGACCTATTTAAGAAATATTCATGCCAAATATCCTAATTGGGAGTTTACAGCAGTTAAGACGGGACTTGATTGGAATACAGTGGTAGAGAATGAAAGATGTAAATCAGGACAGGTTAAGAACCTTATATATAGTAGCAGTAGTGCACCTCATTATAATTGGCGTTCTACTTCCGTAGGTTATAATTGTGCTACTGACAAATGGTCACCATATGATGGAACAGTATGGTTTGCGGCATCAGATGATTTGGTTAAATACTATCTTGATCCTAGAACCTACCTATCGGAGAATTACATATTTTGTTTTGAAAATCTATCCTATGTATCTGGTATGCAGACTCAACCAGGAGTAGAAGCTATACTAGCAGGCAGCTTTATGAGCAATACCTATCCTAGAGGTTCTTCTAGTACATATTCTTCGGTTATGATGAGTGCTGCCTCTGATAGTAAGGTGAGTCCATATTTTATAGCCTCTAGAATCAAGCAGGAGATTGGAAATACTGCCAGCGGCTCTGTAACAGGAACCAATGGATCATATCCGGGCATATATAATTTCTACAATATTGGGGCTAATGATACAGCAGGCGGTGGTGCTATAGAGAAGGGCCTTTCGTGGGCAACTTCGGGTAGTACATATCTTAGACCTTGGAATACACCATACAAATCCATAACCGGTGGTGCTATGTATATAGGTGAGAAATATATATATAAAGGACAGAACACGTTATATACGCAGAAATTTAATGTTACATATACAGGGATGCTGTATTTACATCAATATATGAGTAATATACAGTCTCCATCTACAGAAGCCAATAAACTATATACAGCATATAAAACTAGTGGTGTTATAAGCAATGCTATGACATTTGCTATACCGGTATACAATAATATGCCAGCTACAGCCTGTGCTAAACCAGCAGATTCGGGAAATCCTAATAATTGGTTAAAGACCTTGTCAGTATCCAATAATTCTTTGACTCCTACTTTTGCGATAAATGATGTAAAGGATTATTCGCTTATAGTACCTTATGGTACAGCGTCAGTAAGTATAAATGCCGCGGCAGTTAATTCGGCGGCTAGAGTATCAGGAGCGGGAAGTATTAGCTTGGCAGTAGGTACTAATAATATACCTATAACAGTTACGGCACAAAGTGGTGCTACACGTACATATAATTTAACTATAGTTAGAAAAAACGCAGATGGAAGTATATCTAATAATACTAATAGCTCTACCTCATTTAGTACTACCTACAGGGTATCGGGAAGTCAGATTGCAGGGCTTGAGGCTGGTACTAGCGCAGCAGACTTTGTAAATAAATTAGGCGCAGCAGGAGCTACAGTGACAGTATATAAAGCTGACGGAGCTACAGTGCAAAGCGGAGCGGTGGGTACCGGAAATATAGTTCGAGTTACTAAGAGTGGTGTGACTACTAGCTATACAGTAGTGTTATATGGTGATGTAAGCGGCGATGGAGTCATCAATGCATTAGATTTATTAAAGGTTCAAAAGCATATAACAGGTGCAAGTAAGCTAAATGGTGCATATGCTACAGCAGGCAATATAAAGAAGAGCGAAAATATAAATGCGCTTGATCTACTTAAGCTACAAAAGCACATTATAGGTTCTAGCAAGATAACTCAGTAGAATATGAGGAGGATATATATATATAATATGAAGATTATAAAGAGAGTAGTAAGCACAATAGTAATGTTGTCTATGATAGCTATGCTTTTAAGTACAGGTTTTTCTACAGTATCTCATGCGGCTAGTTCAAAGGCCAGCGTTAGCGTATCAAAAAGCAGCTTAAAGGTAGGAGATACAGTTACTGTTACAGTTACAGTGAGCTGTGATTCTGCGATAGGCTCATACAGTATGGGAGTTACCTATAATCCGGCAGTAATAGAATATGTAAGTGGTTCTGGAAGTGGAGGAGGAGGAACTGTAAATATAGCAGGCTATGGCGATGGTTCTGCCACTAGTTCTTCGGCATCTCTTACATTTAAAGCGGTTGGAAATGGTTCGTCTAGCATATCTACAGCTGGAGGAGAGGTATATAATTGGAATGAAGAGGCAGCAGCCTTATCAGGCGGAAGTGCATCAGTATCAGTTACTACAGCAGCTTCCACAGGTGGAGGCAACTCTTCA
>CAZOUU010000054.1:0-8962 GCA_964583045.1 uncultured Lachnospiraceae bacterium
TATCCTTAGCTATACGAACTACTTCCTTTCCCTCTTGCTTTTTAATATGTTTAGCCTCTTTGAGCTCTTGCTTCATCTGTTTTTCTTTATCCTTAGCAGCGCTCTTATTTGCCTTATTTACTTTTTTATCTATCTTTTTTTCTGATTTATCTTTCTTTGACATAATATATCCTTCTCATCTAACATATTTACAATTAGTTTTATTCTAACACAATTTAGCTAATTCTACTACTTACAATATAGCTAAAATGCATAATTTGCCCTTTTGTTAGCACTCATTTTGATTGAGTGCTAGTTTTCTCTTGACTTTGAATAATATGGGTATTATTATATGTATTATATTAATAACTTATAATAAAAGGAGATGTTCTAATGAGCAGCAAAAAAGGAAGTTTATCAATTAACAGTGAAAATATTTTTCCAATCATTAAAAAGTGGTTATATTCAGACCATGATATATTCATTAGAGAATTAGTATCTAATGGATGTGATGCAGTAACAAAGCTTAAGAAGCTTGCTTTAATCGGCGAATATATCGAACCTGACGAACCATCATATCGTATAGATGTACAAGTTAGCCCAGAGAATAAAACCATCAAGTTCATAGATAATGGTATAGGTATGGATGAGGCTGAGGTTAATGAATACATTTGCCAGATAGCTTTTTCTGGTGCCGAGGATTTCTTAGCCAAATATAAGGATAAGCCAGACAACGACCAGATAATCGGTCACTTCGGATTAGGCTTCTATTCAGCCTTTATGGTAGCTGATAAAGTCACTATAGATACTCTTTCTTATAAAGAGGACTCTAAGCCAGTATATTGGGAATGTGATGGCGGTACAGATTACACTCTTAGTAAAGGTGAGAAGGAAACCCCTGGTACTGAGATAACTTTATATCTTAACGACGACTGCTATGAATTCTCTAATGAATACAGAGTAAAAGAGATTCTAGATAAATATTGTTCATTTATGCCTGTAGAGATATACTTCGCTAATGAGGATACTCTATCAAGTGATGAAGAAGACGAAGCAGAGGCTGCTCCAGAAGTAGTCAATGAGGATGGCACTGAAGCTTCTGAAGAACCAAAGCCTATTAATGATACTACTCCACTATGGACTAAACACCCTAATGATTGCACCGAAGAGGAATATAAAGACTTCTACCGCAAAGTATTTAAAGATTTCAAAGAACCTCTATTTTGGATACATTTAAATATGGATTATCCATTTAACCTAAAGGGTATTCTATATTTTCCTAAGCTTAATACCGAATACGATACTCTAGAGGGTAAGATCAAATTATATAATAACCAGGTATTTATAGCTGATAATATCAAAGAGGTTATTCCAGAATTTCTATTACTACTTAAAGGTGTTATAGATTGTCCAGACCTTCCACTTAACGTATCTAGAAGTGCTTTACAAAATGACGGTTTTGTAAGAAAGATATCAGACTACATCACCAAAAAGGTAGCTGATAAATTATCTGGTATGTGCAAGACGGATAAAGAAGCATACGAGAAATACTGGGATGATTTAAGTCCATTTATTAAGTTTGGATGTATCAAGGATGAGAAATTCGGTGATAAGATGAGCGATTATATCATCTTCAAAAATCTTGAAGAAAAATATGTTACCTTGCCTGAATACCTAGAAGCCGGCAAAGAGAAATATGAGAATAAAGTATTCTATGTATCTGATGAGAAATCACAAGGTCAATACATTAATATGTTTAAAGAAGAAGGCATCGATGCAGTTATGCTTACTCACAACATAGATACACCATTTATAACTCAGTTAGAGCAAAAGAACGAAAATGTACACTTTGCTAGAATAGATTCAGATTTAACTGATAACTTTAAAGACGAGGAGCTTGATGAATCAACCGAAAAAGATTTAACAGATAAATTAACAGATACCTTTAAGAAGGCCTTAGCTAAAGATACCTTAACTGTAAAGGTGGAGAAGCTTAAGAACAAAGATGTATCTTCTATGATAACTCAATCCGAAGAATCTAGAAGAATGCAGGATATGATGAAGGTATATAATATGGGTGGCTTTGACCCTAATATGTTCGGTGGTGCTGGTGAGACATTGGTGCTTAATGCCAATAACAATTTAGTTCAATATGTATTAGACAATCCAGAAGGTGATAATACTAACACTATCTGTGAGCAATTGTATGATCTTGCATTACTTGCACATGCTCCACTTGCTCCAGAAGCAATGAATAAATTTATTACTAGAAGCAACGAGATATTATCTATCTTGACTAAATAATATAGATACAAGCTAAAAGGAGGCTAACAATGAAAACATTAGAAGAAGTACGATCAGATTTTATCAAAGACAGATTTGCAACAGATAACGGAGCTGTTATAGATAAGATAGCTAAGGATTATGCTATGTGTAGCTTAGATATAAAGGAAGGTCACAAAAATGCTTTAGGTGCGGTTATGGGAGGTGTATATTTTACCCTTGCTGATTTTACCTTTGCTGTAGCCTCTAATTGGGAGAAACCCGGTACGGTATCCCTTGATTCCACCATCTCTTATTTAAGTCCAGCAAAAGGAAGCAGGTTAATTGCGGAGGCTCATTGTAAGAGAAATGGTAGAACCACTTGCAACTATACTATAGATGTAACTGATGACCTTGGAAATCTGGTTGCTACTGTTAGTAGCACCGGCTATCATATCAGCTAAATATATCTTTAAGTAAAAAATAAGCCCATCAGGGCTTATTTTTATTATAATATCTTTTTCATACATAATGACTCTCTTTTTTCTAATCTGGATATATAAGTCTATCTTCTCCTACACACATTAGTACTTCCTCTATATACTTCCTAGCCACATATTTTGCCATAGGAAGATTTATATCCAAATAGTTACCACAATCTCTAGGTGCGGCTCCTGGCACCTCTCCTTCATAATCAGCTATAAATGTAAACATAGACTTCATAAGTTCAACTATATCCTCGGACTCATAATCACCTGATAAGATAAGATAGAATCCTGTTCTACAACCCATAGGTCCAAAATATACTGTTAGATCCTTATATTTTGCATCATTTCTAAGATAAGTAGCACCCAAATGCTCTATAGCATGTATCTCCGCCGTATTCATAACTGGCTCAAAGTTTGGTCTAGTCATTCTTATATCAAATGTAGTCACTACTTCGTCTCCTACATGATCCTTTCTAGACACATACACTCCTGGAAGTAACGTCATATGATTTACTGTAAAGCTTGCTATTTTCTCCATTATAATCTACCTACCATTTCTATGATTAATCTTACTGAATGTTCTATTGCTTTCGCTTCAAATGTCGGATAATCCATATGTGCACTATCATCAGCTTTATCAGATATAGCTCTTATTATTAAAAATGGAACCTTATTAAGATAAGCTGTATGAGCGATAGCAGCTCCCTCCATCTCTGTACAATATCCACTAAAATTCTCTATAAGCCATTCTTTTTTTTCTTTACTAGAGATAAACTGATCTCCACTGACTATCCTGCCTTCATACACCTTCACATCAGGATTAACCTTCTTACAGCTTACTTTAGCAACATCTCTAAGAGTCTTGTCAGCTTCAAAGGCTAATACATCCATACGTGGTATCTGTCCTAATGGATATCCAAATGTAACCGCATCCATATCATGCTCTAGTGCATCTGTAGATAACACTATATCACCTATATCTATCTTGCTCTGTAATGAACCAGCTATACCAGTATTTATAACCCTGTCCACTCCAAAATTATCTATAAGAGCCTGTGTACAGCAAGCAGCATTTACCTTACCTATGCCTGCTCTAACCACTACTACATCCTTTTCTCCGATAGTTCCTTTGTAAAATTCCATAGAGGATTTATCTACTATCTCTACATTCTCCATATGTCCTTTTATCTTTGCCACTTCTTCATCCATGGCTCCTATAATTCCTAGCATACTAGTCTTCCTTACCTTTCCTTCTAATATTCCTTATATGTATCACTAGCCTTCGATGCAAAATCTATATCTACATACTTCTTTCCCTTGATACTATTTATATATCCAAATATAGAATAATACACAGAAATAGTCAAGAATAATACTCACTCTATAAAAACGGTGTAGCTGCTTCTACCAATTCTAGTTTTCACAGACGCAACTATTAGTTACAGTCATTGAAAATGCTAGTGTTTTAAAGGAAACTTTATATATTCATTACATCTACCTTTGTAAATCCACACTTCTCATAGAAGTAGCAATTTCTCTTTTCCTCTTGCATAGTATTGAGCTTCCATTTTATATTATTACCATATATGCCCATAAGTATCTTCATCGTTCTATAGCCTACTCCCTGGTTTTGATACTTAGGTAGTATATAAAAGGGTGATATATGATATATACTATCAGATTCTCTATACACTCTCACACCACCTACCTTACGAAGGCCATATCTAACTATGTAGTAATCTGTCTCCTCTTCTTCCATTTGTTCTATTAGATGCCCTATAGTTTCATTTATAGGACTAGTCTCATCATCGCCATATTTCTCATACAGGGGAAGAAATGCCTTATATTTTATGCTATGCAATTTTTTTGCATCTCTTAACGATGCTGTAACTAAACTAACCTGTGCCACTATACCATTCCTTTAATTAATGTATTATCTTTTCATATATTCTATATAATAGTATTTAGAATAATTCTGATACATTCTATCATAATTAGTCCTTTTTTCCAAATCCTATATATTCTATAAGATGAGCAAGTTAAATGCAATAAGCCTACCTGTAACATGAAAATGAGCAGGCCGCTCTGAGAATAAATTCTCTCGCAGCCCGCTCATTTTTACTTTTAAATGTAAGCTTATCGCTACATCATTCCACCCATACCGCCACCTGGCATTGCTGGCATTGCTGGTACGTCTTCCTTGATATCTCCTACTACTGATTCTGTTGTTAATAATGTAGAGGCTACTGAAGTTGCATTTTGTAATGCACTTCTTGTTACCTTCACTGGATCTATGATACCTGCATCTATCATATCTACATATACTTCATTAAGTGCATCAAAACCTACACCTGGTTCTGACTCTTTTACCTTATTAATAATTACTGATCCTTCTAGTCCTGCATTTCCTGCTATATGATATAGAGGTGCTTCTAAGGCTTTAAGTATAATCTCTGCACCTGTCTTCTCATCACCAGTTAATGTAGCTGCTAGATTAGCTACCTCTTTGCTAGCATGAATATAAGCTGAACCACCACCTGCTATAATGCCTTCTTCTACTGCTGCTCTAGTTGCTGCTAATGCATCTTCCATACGAAGCTTAGCTTCTTTCATCTCTGTCTCAGTAGCAGCACCAACTCTTACTACCGCTACGCCACCTGCAAGCTTAGCAAGTCTTTCTTGTAACTTCTCTTTATCAAATTCTGAGGTAGTCTCTTCAATTTGCGATTTAATAAGATTAACTCTTCCTTCTATCTCGTCCTTTAGACCAAAGCCATCTACGATTATAGTATTTTCTTTCTCTACTCTTACACTCTTAGCACGACCTAATTGATCAAGAGTAGTCTCTTTAAGGTCTAAACCTAACTCTTCTGATATAACCTGACCGCCCGTAAGAATAGCTATATCCTCTAGCATAGCCTTTCTTCTATCACCATATCCAGGTGCTTTAACTGCTACTACTTGGAATGTTCCTCTTAATTTGTTAACGATTAATGTAGTTAAGGCTTCACCTTCGATATCCTCAGCAATAATTAATAATTTCTGTCCACCTTGAACTATCTGCTCTAATAATGGAAGAATATCTTGTATATTAGAAATCTTCTTATCAGTAATTAATATATATGGATTATCTAACTCAGCTACCATATCCTCTATCAAATTGCATACCTTCTACAAGATCTAATTCAGTCTGCATAGTCTTAGATTCTTCAATAGTTATAACACCGTCGTTTGAAACCTTCTCCATAGCATCAGCAACCATAGTACCAACCTTTTCATCACCCGCTGATATAGATGCTACTTTAGCTATCTGTTCTTTACCATTAATAATCTGGCTCATATTGCCTATAGCTTCTACTGCTGTATCACAGGCTTTTTTCATACCTTTTCTTAAGATAATAGGATTAGCACCTGCCGCTAGATTCTTCATACCTGCATTAACCATAGCCTGTGCAAGAACTGTAGCTGTAGTAGTACCATCACCTGCTACATCGTTAGTCTTAGTAGCTACTTCTTTAACTATTTGTGCGCCCATATTCTCAAATGCATCCTCTAGTTCTATATCCTTTGCTATAGTAACACCGTCATTAGTAATAAGTGGTGCACCATAGGATTTGGAAAGAACTACATTTCTTCCTTTAGGTCCTAGGGTAACTCTTACTGTATCTGCTAACTGATTAACACCTGATTCTAATGCTTTACGAGCCTCAGCTCCGTATTTAATCTCTTTTGCCATAATTATCTATCTCCTTCTATAATTAATTCTATAAATATTACTCTACTATAGCGTGAATTTCACTTTGCTTAATAACTATATAATCTGTATCATCTAATTTCACTTCTGTACCTGCATATCTTGAATATATAACCTTATCACCTACCTTAACTTCCATAGGTACTTTCTCGCCATCTACTACCGCTCCAGGTCCTACAGCCACAACTTCTGCATACTGTGGTTTATCTTGAGAGCTAGTTGGTAATACAATACCGGACTTTGTTGTCTCTTCTGCAACACATTGTTTTAATACTACTCTGTCTCCTAATGGTTTTAACTTCATAATATATTCCTCCTTAAATTTTACTACATCCATTAATATGGACTACTTATAGACGGCCACAAGGCTTATGTATATAACTTTGCTATGGCCTATTTAACTTAATTAGCACTCACTCAATTTGAGTGCTAACATTTAATTATTATTCTATCCTATTCTAAGAAAAAATCAACCCCTAAATTATAAAAAATCTATAAACTTTTTCTTTTATTTACCAATTCCCATTTCTCTACCATAATAAAATAAATATTGTTGTGCATATCCCCCTAATTCTCCATACTTCTTATTTGCATAGGCTTCAATATCTTCTTTTTTAGTATCCTTATGCATATATAGTTCCTCCATAATACGTTTCATCCATACATCTACAGGAAATACTTCTCTTCTTCCAAGACCAAAAAGCAGTACACAGTTTGCTACCTTCTCACCTACACCTTTTATCTCCATTAGAAGCTCTCTAGCCTCTTGTATATCCAGTTTATCCAGCTTTTCCTTGGTTACATTTCCACTATATACATGTTTACAGGCATCAACTATATAAGGACCTCTAAAGCCTACCTTACAAGCTCTTAGCTCCTCGTCACTGACCTGTACCAATCTATCTACCGTGGGAAATGCATAGGCACCCCCTACATCCTCTCCATAAGCCTTAGATATATGCTCTACCACTTGCTTTATCTGAGGTATCTGTTTATTCTGGGATATAATAAAAGATATTAATGTTTCAAAGAAATCCTGATTTAATATCCTGACTCCCCATTTGCTTTCTATGGCAGTCTCTAATTTATCATCTACTTTAAGGATTCTAGATTTAATTTGACTATAATCTCTGTCCATATCAAAATAGAGTTTCCATATACCTTCATATTCTTCCATGCTAGTATTATAAAATGTAACTACATCTTTCTCTTGTTTAATATGTAATAGCTTATTCATGGCAATCACATTATATTCATTTTCGCCTAACTTTTTAAAATGAAAACATTGTCCGCATTCTAATATCTGTTCCAGTGAAAAATCTTCTACACCTTTTACAATTACATTTTTATTCTCATATACTATATCCATTTTCTCCTCTTTCGTTGCTATAAACTGTGCTCTAAGGTATAATAATAACATGATGACACTTAAGTGTCCATTAGGAAAGGAATACCATATTATGAAAGAACAATTATATACTATTCCAGTTACAGATGCATTTAATATGGACTCAGAATGTCCACTATGTGCCATGAGAAAACAACTAGAGACTAATGCTATAGAATATACTATGGGACCTAGCTACATGGAAGACGATAATCGCGCTATGACTGATAAGCTAGGCTTTTGCAGCAACCATATACGTGCTTTATATCTAGAGAAGAACCGTCTAGGTCTTGCACTTATGTTAAAAACACATACTGATAAAACTATTAAAGATATGAAAGAGATTGCAAAAGCTTCCGCTGGCGGTTCTAATAAATTATTTAAAAAAGCCACCACTTCTCCTATGGGAGAATATGTTAAAAATCTAGAAAGCACTTGTTTTATATGTGACCGAATAGAAAATACCTTTAATCGCTATATAGATACCATATTTCATCTATGGAAAAAAGATGAGTCCTTTAAGGATACCTTTAAAAAATCAAAGGGATTTTGTACATACCATTATGGTGTGCTATATGATACTGGATATACTATGCTTAACAAGGAACAATATGAGACCTTTATAGATATACTTAATGACTTATATTTTACCAATATGGATAGAGTTAATGCCGACATAAGTTGGTTTATAGACAAATTTGACTACAGATATAAAGATGAGCCTTGGAAGAATTCCAAAGATGCTCTACCTAGAGGCATTATTAAAACCAATCATACTGAGGTATAAAACAAAAGGCTGATATACTATATGACATTTTATGTCTTTATAATATATCAGCTTTTTATTATACTGCAGCATTAGTTTCATGAGTCTTACAAGCTAATACTTCCTCTATCTCTTCTTCTGTGAATTTGGATACATGTTTTCTATAGTTAATTAATAATCCGTCAAATATCTTTCTGTCATCTAGTAGTAGCCTAAAATCACTAGGACTAACCAAAGAATTGTGTTTATTAAATAGCTTAATACCACTTCTATCTAATACATAAGCTACAAACTCCGAGCAAAAATATTTATTATTTCTAACTATA
>CAZOUU010000055.1:0-8179 GCA_964583045.1 uncultured Lachnospiraceae bacterium
GTAAAGCTTAGTAATCAGATGAAGTTCTTATGGAGAGAGGAACTTATACATATTTTAAAAAAATATAGTATTAGGGCAATTAGTAAGCCTAAAAAGGAAATGGTAAAAGTATTAAAGGATAAATTGGAGCCAGCTACATTAAAAGAAGAATTATGTGAAACTCTTATTCAGAGGGACTATTCAAAGTATAATTAATACTAGTTATGATAATAAGGAAACAATGATACAGAATAGTAAAGGTATAAAGGAGGATGATTATGGGAGTATTTAAATTAGAAGATATGTCACTTATAGAGGATATGTATAAAGGCTGGGATGAGTCTCTACTATGGTCTTGCCTAGATGGTAGTATGGGAGTAGCCTATGTGGATAATCTAGATAAACCAACCTCGGCACAGATAGCTTTGGTAGATTTTTGCTATTTTGCGGGTAAGCCTAATGAGGAACTAGTGAAAAATAAGCCTAGTGGTTATAAAAATGATTTTGTTATTATGGTTAGCAAAGATAGAAGTTGGGATAGTGTAATAGAAAAGGTTTATGGGGATAAGGCTCATAGAACAACTAGATATGCCATAAAGAAGGAGCCAGGTATATTTGACGGAGTTAAATTACAAGAAGTAGTAGACAATATGGATTCTAAATATGAGTTAAAAATTATTGGCAAAGATATATATGAAGCAGCTCAAAATGGTGATTGGTCGGAATACTTATGTGGGTATTTCCTTAATTACAGTACTTATGAGGACTTTGAAAAAAGAGGCTTAGGCGTGGTAGCAGTGGCTAAAGATAGTCATGAAGTAGTGGCAGGCGTATCTTCATATTCTGTATATAATGGTGGCATTGAGATAGAGATAGATACTAAAATGGAATATAGAAGAAAAGGACTAGCATATGCGTGTGCTGCTAAGATTATACTAGAGTGCATTAATAGAGGTTTGTATCCTAGTTGGGATGCACAAAATAAATGGTCTGTAGCATTATCTGAAAAGTTAGGATATCATTTTGAGGAAGAATATCCGGTATATGAGGTGTATCCTTTTTAAAGTAATTTAGCAGAAATTCAGTTGGTCTTAGTTTGGTTGTAGTTCGCTTATCAGGGTGTGCAATCAGGGTGTGTGTAATAGAAAATGGTTGCGGATAAAATAGTTTTCGCATATAATATAGGTTATTAATTATACAAGGGAGAATATATATGGCAGAGAATTACGAAGTGGTTGGAAGGTATAGCATCAATGGTTATAGGTATTTTATCGATCGTAGGTATATGCTGTTATGGATTGCTATTAGGTATAATCGGATTAATACTAGGTATAGTGGGTGTGTGTTTAAGAGGTTATGGTAAAGGTATGGCTGTGGCTGGTATTATATTGAATCTAATAGCAATTATACTTTTTGTAGTAGTAGTACTAATTTTAGGCGTATCTTCTATGGCAGATATGAGTCAATATAGTATGTTATTGTTTTAAGGCTTTATTGACATAGATTTATATTTATGTTAGAATTTTTTTAGTAAATACACATAAATGCTATGATAAGGAGGAGTGCATATCCTTTGAATTTTCAGAGAGAAGATGTGTGGTGAGAATCTTCATTTCAAGTTTATGGAAGTAGCCTTTGAGCAGTGGACCCAACGAGATTTATAATCTTTAGTAGATTTCAACGTATTTTTCCTACGTTACAGGGAAATCGATATCGATATCTAGTTATATCTGTATTGTATGAGAGCATATATATATTATATATATGAATTTAGGTGGTAACACGGATTATATTCGCCCTAAGCTGTAATTTAGCTTAGGGCGTTCTTTTTTTGGTTATAAATAGCAAGGTTCATATAAAAATTGTAAAGAAATGTTGGATATGTTAAGAAAGGGGAATTAATATGGCGATTAAAGGAACAGAAATTTTTGTAAAGGCACTAATTGAAGAAGGAGTAGATACTCTATTTGGATATCCGGGAGGTCAAGCAATTGACTTATTTGATGCTTTATATGATCAGGATGAAATAGAGGTTATATTACCTCGTCATGAGCAGGCACTTATTCATGCGGCCGATGGTTATGCACGTTCAACTGGAAGGGTAGGCGTATGTTTAGTTACTAGTGGACCAGGTGCTACTAATTTGGTTACAGGTATAGCAACAGCAAATTATGATAGTGTACCTCTGGTATGCTTTACAGGTCAGGTTCCTCTTAATTTACTAGGCAATGACGCCTTTCAAGAAGTAGATATAGTAGGTGTGACAAGAAGTATATGCAAATATGCAGTTACAGTAAGAGATAGAGAAGAGTTACCTAGAATTATAAAAGAGGCCTTTTATATAGCAAAGAGTGGTAGACCAGGACCAGTTGTTATAGATTTGCCTAAGGATATACAGCAAGCCATGGGTTCAGAGGAATACCCTTCAGAAGTAAATATACGTAGCTATAAACCAAATTCTACAGTACATATGGGGCAGATAAAGAAAGCTATGTCTATTCTAAAGGAAGCTAAGAAACCATTATTTCTTATAGGTGGTGGAGTGAATATAGCTAGAGCAAATTCCGAGATGACTAAACTAGCTCATACTACAAATGTACCAGTTATTACTACCATTATGGGTAAGGGCGCAATACCAAGTACGGATGATTTGTTTTTAGGAAATATAGGTATTCATGGTAGCTATGCAGCTAATCATGCAGTTAGTGAATGTGATGTATTATTTTCTATAGGTACTAGATTTAACGATAGAATTACAGGTAAGATAAGCGAGTTCGCACAGAATGCAACTATTATTCATATAGATATAGATGCTGCGTCTATATCTAAGAATATAGTAGTTGATATACCTATAGTTGCTGATGCCAAGCTTGCTATAGATAAATTAGTGGAGATAGCAGAGCCTTTAGATACAACACAGTGGTTGGATAGAGTAAAGAGTTGGAAACAGGATTATCCTATTAATATGAATAAATATAAGGGATTAAATCCAGAGAAGGTTATAAGAACTATAAATGATAGATATAAAGATTCTATAGTTACTACAGATGTAGGACAAAATCAATTATGGACTACCCAGTATCTTGATATAGATGAAAATAGGAGACTTCTTACATCAGGTGGTTTAGGTACTATGGGATATGGTTTTCCGGCCGCTATGGGAGCTCAGCTAGGTAATCCTGAGAAGAAAGTTATTAGCATATCAGGTGATGGTGGTATACAGATGAATATTCAGGAATTAGCTACAGCAGTTGCGCTAGAATTACCACTTATTTTATGTGTATTTAATAATGGATATCTAGGAAATGTACGTCAGTGGCAAGAGATGTTTTTTAATAAAAAATATTCTAGCACTTGCTTAAGATATAGAAAACGTTGTAATAGGGATTGCGTAAATAAAGACAAGTGTTGTCCTCCATATACTCCAGATTTTGTTAAACTTGCAGAAAGCTATGATGCATATGGTATAAGAGTTACAAAAGAAGAGGATATAATAAAGGCCTTTGAATATGCAGATTCTCATAAGGATGCTCCAACGCTTATAGAGTTTATTATAGAACGTGAAGCTAACGTATTGCCTATGGTACCAGGTGGCAAACCACTAGAAGATATGATAATGGATTGTTAGGAGGATATAAATATGAGTACAAAAAAAAGATGGGTATCATTATATGTAGAAAATCAAATAGGCTGTTTGGCTAAGATATCGGGTTTGTTTTCGGGAAAATCATATAATCTAGATACATTAACTGTGGGAGAGACAGAGGATCCTACTATATCGAGAATGACTATAGGTCTTACTAGTGATGATATAACTTTTGAACAGATTAAAAAGCAATTAAATAGATGTATAGAAGTTATAAAGGTTATAGATTTTACGGATGCGGCTACATATATGAAAGAAATACTATTTATAAAGGTAAATAGTTGTTCTTTGCTTGACAAAGAAGAGGTTTTTAGAATCGCGCAGGTTTTTTCATTAAATATAGTTGATTATAAAGGAAGTACTATTTTGCTAGAATGTTCTCAGATAGAAAGTAAAAATAATGAAATAATTAAGTTATTTAGTGATACATTTCCTAATAGAATAGAAGTAGTACGTGGAGGTAATGTGGCTATAGAAAGGGTATAACAAATAATTATTGCTAAAAACAACAAAAATTGTTATAATGAAATCTAGCTTGAAAAATAACAAGTAATATAAGTTTAAAACGGGAGGTTCAATATGGACAACAATCAAAACAATCCATTTGCATTCGATGATGCAAATACATCAAGTGCTGACACAACGAGTACAGATGCTAATGCACAAGCAACAGATGGATTTAATGCACAACCTGCATTTAATGCATCGTATGATACTCAAACAACAAATGCAAATGATGCACAAGCAACAGCATTTGATACTCAGTATCAACAACCAGTATATTCTGCTAATACTCAGGTAGCAAATAGTAGCAAAGGTTTAGCTATAGCAGGTTTAATAGTATCTATAATTGGCTTATTATTAAGCTGTTGCTATGGATGTGGTATAATTTTAGCTATCGTAGCGTTAATACTTTCTATAGTAGGTATAAAGAAATGCCCAACTGCAAAGGGTATGGCTATAGCAGGAACTATTATATCAGCTATTGGTATAATTATATCTATAATTTGGATTTGTGTAATGTTATTTAGTCCTACTTTCCAAGAGGCTTTTAAAGAAGGCTTTGAAAATGGCTATAATGGCTATAATAATAGAATTGTTAAAGAATCTACAGATACTACAGAGGATATTTTGAATAACGGAGTAACATCAGGAGATGCTACAGAAGCTACAGATTCAACAACTGCTAATGAAGTAGTTAATGTAGGAGAGAAGAAACAATTTTCTATACTTGGTAAGACTTGTACTATAGGTGATGCAATAGCTAACACTGGACTTACATATATAATTAATGATGATGATCAAGCAGAAGTTAAAGTAGGCGTTGAGCCAGGTGATGATGTAACAGGATATATAACTGATGCTAGTGGTAATAAAGTAGCTTATATAGGTTTAGATAATCTTACTGATAGCGTAATTACAGATGCAGGACAATTAGCAATCACATATATATCAGCAGATTATTATTGGGATGCAGATTATAATGAAATAAACAGTGATATTTGCGTATATAGTGGAATACATATTGGTTCTACTGTAGACGAAGTTAAAGCTGCTTTTGGCACAGAGAATAGTTCTTATACAAGTGATAATCGTGGTTCATTAACTTACTGTATTGATGATAATACAAATATTGAGATAGGTTATGAAGATAATATAGTAACAGATATTACCGTATCTTACTATGAATAATATGTAGAATAAAGATAGAGTAGATTGTTTTTACAGTCTACTCTATTTTTGTGCGTATTAACTAGTACATAAGAATATATAGAAAATAAAGTAGAAATGATAGGTTTATATATTTTGTTGAAAATAAACCTTGATTAAAAAAGTATGTGGTGCTATAATGTCATAGACAGATGATATATTTGCTTAATGAGAGTGGGCTTTGGCCCACTCTTATGTTTTGTATTAATAGAATATGAAATGCAAATACTTTATGAATATTGTGGAAAGGTGGTTATGTATGCTTAAAAAAGTAGACATAGAAAAAAAGTGTGAAGAGCTTGTAATGCCTATCATTGAAGAGAATAACTTTGAATTAGTTGATGTAGAATACGTTAAAGAGGGTTCAAATTATTATCTTAGAGTTTATGCTGATAAAGAAGGTGGTATAAATATAGATGATTGCGTACTTATTAGTAGAGCATTAGAAGTTAAACTGGATGAAGATGATTTCATTGGAACTCAGTATATATTGGAGGTTAGTTCACCAGGACTTGGTAGACCTTTGAAAAAAGAAAAAGACTATATCCGCAGTATTGGTAAAGCAGTAGAGATAAAACTATACAAAGGAATAGATGGGGTTAAAGAGTTTGAAGGAGAATTGGTCTCATATAAAGATGAGACAGTAACTATAATGGCTGAAGATAAAGAGCTAAGTTTTAAGTGTAGTGATATAGCACTTATAAGACTAGCATTAGATTTTTAAAATAGGAGGATTAAAAATGTCAGAGTTAATCAGTGCATTAGACCAAATCGAAAAGGAAAAAGGTATTTCAAAGGAATCTATTATCGAGTCAATTGAGAAAGCTATATTAGAGGCATGTAAGAAGGATTTTGGTAAGGCTGATAATATAACTGCTACTATCAATAGAGAAACTGGTGAGATAGAAGTTATAGCTGCTAAAGAAGTAGTAGATGTAGTGGAAGATACTGTTGCTCAGATTTCCATAGAAGAAGCTAAGATGAAGAGTAAAAAGTATGAATTAGGAGATATAGTTAATGTACCTATTACTATACAAAATTTTGGTAGAATAGCAGCACAACAAGCTAGAAGTATGATTGTACAGACTATTAAAGAGGGTGAAAAGGATGCGTTAGTATCTCACTTTAAATGCAAAGAAAGAGAAGTTATAACAGGTGTTGTTCAAAGATACATAGGTGATAACATTAGCATTAGCCTAGACGATAGATTTGATGCCTTATTAAAACAAAAAGAACAGGTTCCAAGTGATAATCTTGAGCCGATGGATAGAGTTAAATTATATATTATAGAGGTTCAGGCTGATTCCAAGGGAGGCCCTAAGATATTATTATCTAGAACTCATCCAGAATTAGTTAAGAGATTATTTGAGAAGGAAGTTACAGAGATAGCAGATGGTACTGTAGAGATTAAGAGTATCTCAAGAGAAGCAGGTTCTCGTTCTAAATTAGCTGTATGGTCTAATGATGAAAATGTAGATCCAGTAGGTGCTTGTGTAGGTGTTAATGGTTCTCGTGTTAATAATATAGTAAGTGATCTTCGTGGTGAGAAGATAGATATAATTAAATGGAATGAGGATCCAGCTATATTTATTGAACATGCATTAAGTCCATCAAAGGTAGTATCAGTTACAGTTAATCCAGATGAGAAGAGTGCTGAAGTAGTAGTTCCAGATTATCAATTATCGTTAGCTATTGGTAAAGAAGGACAGAATGCTAGATTAGCAGCTAAGCTGACTGGTTACAAGATAGATATAAAGAGTGAGTCACAGGTTTATGGCTCAGATAATTCAGCCAATTATAATGATTATGATGAAAGTTATGATGAAGATTCATATATTGACTAGGAATAAGTATAGGAAGTGATATTGTGGCAAAAAAAACACCGCTTAGAAGATGCATAGGCTGTAATGAGATGAAGGATAAAAAATCCCTGATAAGAGTTATTAAATCTCCAGAGGGCGATATACAGTTAGACCCAACTGGTAAAGCTAATGGTAGAGGAGCTTATGTGTGTAGAAATTCAGAATGCCTAATGAAAGCTATTAAATCCAAGGGACTTGATAGATCTTTTAAGGTTCATATTTCAGATGAAATATATGACAAACTAAAAGAGGAGTTGAGTGCTCTTGAATAACAATAAAATATATTCTATGCTAGGGCTTGCCACTAAAGCTGGTAAGGTAGTTAGCGGAGAATTTTCAACAGAGAAAGCAGTAAAAGAAGGTAAAGCCTATCTTGTAATGGTGTCGGAAGAAGCGTCGGATAATACAAAGAAAAGTTTTGCAAATACTTGCAGCTATTACCATATAGATATGAGAATATATGGTACTAAGGAAGAGCTAGGTCATGCTATAGGCAAAGAATTCAGAGCCTCTGTCGCAATATTAGATGAAGGATTTAGCAAACAGATAATGAAACATATAGATAGTCAATATATGGAGGTGTAATATATGGCAAAAATTAGAGTACATGCATTAGCAAAAGAATTAGGATTAGAAAGTAAAGATATAATCGAGATATTAAAGAAACAAGGCGTAGAAGTTAAAGCTCAAAGTGGGTTAGAAGATGAGCAGGTAGCTATAGTTAAAAGTAAATTATCAAAGGGCGCTAAAGATGTATCACAAAAGGCGGCTCCGGTAGCTAAGACTGATAGCGAGAATGCTCCTAAAAAGGCAGAAAGTAAAGTTACAAGAACTTCACAAAAGGCGGCAGCACCTAAGACCAATACTAATCAAAGTAATAACAGACCACAGGGCAATAACCAGAATGGCAACAGACCACAGGGCAACAACCAGAATGGCAACAGACCACAGGGCAACAACCAGAATGGCAACAGACCACAGG
>CAZOUU010000055.1:8279-8946 GCA_964583045.1 uncultured Lachnospiraceae bacterium
GCAACAACCAAAGTAATAACAGACCAAATTATAACAATAAACCTTATGGTAATAATAAACCAGGTACTGGAGTAAAAAAGAACCAACACTATACAGTTAAGGGCACAAAACCTGTAGATAAGCCAGCGATGAAGCCAGAAAAACCAGCAGAACCAGTTATTCGTACTATAGAATTACCAATCACTTTAACTGTTAAGGAATTAGCTGATAAGATTAAAGTGCCTGTAGCACAATTAATTAAGAAGATGTTCCTTGCAGGAGAGATGGTAAATGTAAATTCTGATTTAGATTTTGAGAAAGCAGCAGAAATTGCTTTAGAATATAACTGTATTGCTGAAGAAGAAAAGGTAATAGATGTTATAGAAGAGATGCTAAAAGAAGAAGAAGAGGATGAAGCATTAATGGTTGAACGTCCACCAGTAGTATGTGTTATGGGTCATGTTGATCATGGTAAAACTTCTCTTCTTGATGCTATTAGAAAAGCTCATGTTACTACAGGTGAAGCTGGTGGTATAACTCAGCATATAGGTGCATATGTAGTAAATATAAATGGGCAGAAGATTACATTTTTGGATACTCCAGGTCATGAAGCGTTTACTGCTATGCGTATGAGAGGTGCTCAATCTACGGATATCGCTATATTAGTAGTTGCTGCTGATGATGGTGT
>CAZOUU010000056.1:0-8914 GCA_964583045.1 uncultured Lachnospiraceae bacterium
CTATAACACCTTCATCATTTACACCATAAGGTACTACATTAAAATATTTACCTGATAGATTAACTGGTGAACCATGGGTTAAATGTCCACCATGGGCAAGGTTCATACCCATAAATGTATCACCTGGCTCCATCATAGCAAAAAATGCTGCCATATTAGCCTGGGCTCCTGAATGTGGTTGTACATTTACATAATCACACCCAAATAATTCTTTAGCTCTGTCTCTTGCTAAATCCTCTACTACATCTACAAATTCACATCCACCATAATATCTCTTGCCAGGATAACCTTCAGCATACTTATTAGTTAGGGGACTTCCCATAGCAGCCATAACTGCTTTGCTAACTATATTTTCAGAAGCAATAAGCTCTATGTTATTGTCCTGTCTGTTAATCTCGTCATTCATCGCCTTGGCTAGTTCTGGATCAAAATTACTTACTTCATCAAACCCGTACATAAAATTAACCTCCATATTTTCATAAAATTCTAGTTGAAATTATATCATAGTATGTATAAATTATCCACACGAAAATTTCTATTGATTAGTTAAACCTCTCTACCTCTGAACCTATATTGGGCTATATTTCATAGTCTGGATTTTCAAAGCTAGATGTATCTAGCTTTACATCCTTATTATTTTCTTCCCCGTCATATTAGTCTTGTGGTCCATTTAGAGCAATCCCAGACATCAGTCACTATGTCACTATAGAATTCCGGTTCGTGACAAATAAGTAATATACTACCCTTGTACTCTTTTAACGCACTCTTTAATTCATCCTTTGCATCCACATCCAAATGATTTGTAGGCTCATCTAACAATAATACATTACTGGCTCTATTAATCAGTTTACATAATCTTACCTTCGCCTGTTCACCTCCACTAAGTACCCTTACTTGGCTCTCTATATGTTTAGTAGTAAGTCCACATTTTGCCAAAGCAGATCTTACTTCATACTGATTAAATGAAGGAAACTCCTGCCATATCTCCTCTAGACATGTAGTCTTATTACCTGGTGTCATCTCCTGCTCAAAATATCCATATTCTATATTTTCACCCATCTGTGCATATCCACTAATTGCGGGATTTAATCCTAATATACTTTTAAGCAAAGTAGTCTTTCCTATACCATTAGCCCCAACCAATGCTATCTTTTGTCCTCTCTCCATCTCTAGATTAAGAGGCTTAGATAAGGGGTCCTCATAGCCTATTACTAAATCATAGGTCTGGAATATGTATTTACCTGGTGTTCTTGCCTGTTTAAAATTAAATTCCGGCTTGGGCTTATCCTTAGCTAATTCTATAACCTCCATACTGTCTAATTTTTTCTGTCTAGACATAGCCATATTTCTGGTTGCAACCCTGGCTTTATTTCTAGCTACAAAATCCTGTAATTCATTTATTTCTTGCTGTTGCTTTTTATATGCTGCTTCTAATTGTGCCTGTTTAGCTGCATGCACCTCTTCAAATTTATCATAATCTCCTACATATCTATCAAGCTTTTGATTTTCCATATGATATATAATATTTATAACACTGTTAAGGAATGGAATATCATGAGATATAAGTATAAATGCATTCTCATATTCCTGCAGGTATCTAGTAAGCCAGGTAATATGCTCTACATCTAAATAGTTAGTAGGCTCATCTAGTAATAATATGTCTGGTTTTTCTAATAATAGCTTACCCAATAATACCTTAGTTCGTTGTCCACCTGACAAATCTGTTACATCCTTGTCTAAACCTATATCATCTAACCCTAAGGCTCTGCCAACCTCCTCTACTTTAGAATCTATAACATAAAAATCATGCATAGTAAGCATATCCTGAATGGTACCTAGCTCCTCCATCATAGTATCTAGCTCTTCTTTAGTAGCATCACCCATCTTATCACATATTTGATTCATCTCTTCTTCCATATTAAACAAATATGCAAATGCACTCTTTAGTACATCTCTTATAGTCATACCCTTTTCTAAAATAGTATGCTGGTCTAGATATCCTACTCTTACATTCTTAGACCATTCTACCTTTCCTTCGTCTGGCATTAACTTTCCGGTAACTATATTCATAAATGTGGATTTACCTTCCCCATTGGCTCCCACTAACCCTATATGCTCACCCTTTAACAATCTAAAAGACACATCATTAAATATGGCTCTGTCTCCAAAACCATGGGTTAAATGTTCTACATTTAATATGCTCATTAATACTTTCCTTTCTCTTTCTAAGGCTTCTCATAACCTCCGCACATATATAAGATGCTACAAATATATCATGGATTTAGCATATATCCAAGGCATTATCCAACATTTTATCTATGACCTTCTTTATTTTATCGGCAATGCTACCAGTTTATCCTCTACATAGTCTATCCTTACCTTGCTTCCAAGACCTATATCACCTAATAATATCTTCTTAGCCACTAAGGTCTCTACATTCTTTTGTATATATCTCTTAAGCGGTCTGGCTCCATATACCTCATCATAACCTGCGGCTATAATCTCCGTCTTTGCTTTATCACTTAATTCTATGCTAAGCTCTCTGTCTGCTAGACGTTTATTGAGGTCTACTATTAGCAAATCTACTATATGGCCTATATTATCTCTAGTTAAGGGCTTGAATAGGATAGTCTCATCTAGTCTATTTAAAAATTCTGGTCTAAAATGCAGCTTTAGTTCACCTAATACACTACTGGCGGCTTCATCAGTTATATTCCCTTTACCATCTATACCCTCTAACAAGTAATTAGAACCTATATTCGAGGTCATAATCAATATGGTATTCTTAAAATCTACTGTCTTACCCTTAGAATCTGTAATACGTCCATCATCTAATACCTGTAGTAATACATTAAATACATCTGGATGGGCTTTTTCTATCTCATCAAATAATACTACTGAATATGGTTTACGTCTAACCGCCTCGGTTAACTGTCCGCCTTCATCATAACCCACATATCCTGGAGGAGCTCCTATAAGTCTAGCCACAGAATGTTTCTCCATATATTCGCTCATATCTATACGGACTATATTCTGCTCATTATCAAATAGGCTCTCTGCTAGAGTCTTAGCAAGCTCAGTCTTACCTACACCTGTTGGTCCTAGGAATAAGAAAGAACCTATAGGTCTTCTAGGATCCTTTATTCCCGCCTTAGAACGAATAATAGAGTCACTTACTAATTCTACTGCCTCTTCCTGTCCTATTACCCTCTGATGAAGCTGCGTAGCTAGATGTAAGGTCTTATTACGTTCGCTCTCTGATAGCTTAGATACCGGAATACCTGTCCATTTGGATATAATCTTAGTTATCTCTTCTTCTGTAACACTCTCACGAACTAGTGAGTAATTCTTATTCCTTACCTTTTCCTCTTCTAGCTCTATCTGTCTCTTAAGCTCTGGCAATTTACCATACTGCAATTCAGCCGCTTTATTAAGATCATACGCTCTTTGCGCAATCTGAATCTCTCCATTTACCTTATCTACTTCTTCACGTAATAGTCTTACCTTATCTACTGAGGATTTCTCATTATCCCAAGTAGCTTTCATAGAAGCGAATGTACTCTTAAGCTCCGCCAATTCTTCCTGCAAAGCAGTTAGTCGTTCCTTACTAAGTCTATCCTCTTCCTTTTTAAGGGCGGCTTCCTCTATCTCTAGCTGCATAATCTTTCTAGATATCTCATCTAGTTCTGCTGGCATAGAGTCTAGGTCTGTCTTAATCATAGCACAAGCCTCATCTACTAAATCTATAGCCTTATCTGGTAAAAACCTGTCTGATATATATCTATCTGATAATGTGGCTGCTGTAACTAGCGCACCATCTGTAATTTTAACTCCGTGATATACCTCATACCTATCCTTTATACCTCTAAGTATAGATATAGTATCCTCTACCGTCGGTTCATCTACCATAACTGGTTGAAAACGTCTCTCTAGCGCTGCATCCTTCTCTATATATTTTCTATACTCATCTAGAGTAGTAGCTCCTATACAATGTAGCTCCCCTCTAGCTAACATCGGCTTAAGCATATTACCTGCATCTAGGGAGCCTTCATTGGCACCCGCACCCACTATGGTATGAAGCTCATCTATAAATAATATAATCTCTCCGTTACTTCCCTTTATATCATCTAGCACAGCCTTAAGTCTCTCTTCAAACTCGCCACGATATTTGGCACCTGCTACCAAAGCACCCATATCCAGAGCAAATACCTTTTTATCCTTTAATCCTTCTGGCACATCACCTCTTACTATACGTTGAGCTAATCCCTCTACAGCCGCTGTCTTACCAACACCGGGTTCACCTATTAAAACTGGATTATTCTTAGTCTTTCTGGACAATATACGGATTACATTTCTTATCTCATTATCTCTGCCTATAACCGGATCTAGTTTCTGCTCTCTAGCACGTTCTACTAAATCATAACCATATTTGCTAAGCGAATCGTAAGTTGCCTCCGGGTCATCACTATCTACCTTCTTATTACCTCTTACCTCAGCAAGAGCCTTTAAGAATCTATCCTTAGTTAAGCCATACTCCTTAAATAAATCCTTGATTACCTTATTAGGCTTATTAATAAGTGCTATAAATATATGCTCCACAGATACATATTCATCTGTCATATTCTTAGCGACCTTCTCTGCCTCCATAAGACATTTATTAAAATCATCACTGGTAAATAGCTTACCCCCTGATACCTTAGGTCTATAAGCAACCAGCTTCTCTGCTGCCTTACTAAAATGATCGATATTAATATCCATCTTCTCGATAAGTTTAGCTATCAAGCTATCCTCTACAGTAATAAGACTATATAATATATGTTCTTCATCTATCTCCTGGTTGTTATATTCATAAGCTAATCTCTGACAATTCTCTATAACCTCCAAAGATTTTTTGGTAAATTTATCTGCATTCATATAAATTCCTCCTTTTTTACTTTCTGTTCTATAACAACTATAACACTATGTTTTTTTACTGTCAACTATAATATATACTTAATAATTATTTTTATGTAAAAAAGAGATTGATATCCCTATCAATCTCTCCCTAACTTTATAAACTACTTTATATAATTTTCTGATATAGTACCTTTTTCTATATACTCTGATATACGAGCCTGTAATCTCTCTGTAGGATCTAATAACTCACTAATAGATGCATCATGATTTAAATGATCTATAATAAGTGCTATATATTTACACATATCTGATGATATATACCATTCTCTAGATAACAACTCTGGTGTCTGGTAAGTTAAGTTAGTAGTTATAACCTTCTCTATAATACCATCCTTGTGAGCCTGATCAAATATCTCAAGACCATTAGTAAATAGTCCAAATGTACATAAGGCATATACTCTCTTAGCATTTCTTCTCTTTAATTCTTTGGCTACATCTAACATACTCTCGCCGGAAGATATCATATCATCTATAATGATAACATCCTTACCTTCTACTGAATCGCCTAAGAATTCATGAGCTACTATCGGATTACGTCCATTAACAACTGTACTGTAATCTCTTCTCTTATAGAACATACCTACATCTACGCCTAATACATTTGCAAAATAGATTGCTCTATTCATAGCACCCTCATCAGGACTGATAACCATCATATTATCCTTGTCTAGCTTAAGGTCTGGTGTAGATTTAAGTAATGATTTAACAAACTGATAAGTAGGTCTGATATTTTCAAAACCGTTTAGTGGAATAGCATTTTGTACTCTAGGATCATGGGCATCAAATGTGACTATATTATCTACTCCTAGACTTATTAATTCCTGCAATGCCAATGCACAGTCTAAAGATTCTCTAGCTGAACGTTTATGTTGACGGCTCTCATATAAGAAAGGCATAATAACTGTAAGTTTTCTAGCTTTACCACCTATAGCTGCTATAACTCTCTTTAAATCTTGATAGTGATCATCTGGAGACATTCTACATTTGTGTCCACATAGTGAATACTCCAAACTATAGTTTCCTACATCAACTAATATATATAAATCGCTTCCTCTTACTGATTCAGTAAGCATACCCTTTGCTTCACCTGAACCAAAACGTGGGCAAGAAGATCCAACAACATATGTCTCCTTCTCATATCCATTAAATGCTATAGTTGACTTATGTTCATTCTGTCTAGCTGCTCTCCATTTTACAAGATAGCTATCTACCTTTTCGCCTAATTCTTTACAGCTTTGTAAAGGTATAATTCCTAATCTTCCTACTGGTATAGTCTCTAATCTACTATCATCTGGCATTGTAATTCTCCTCCGTCAATTTAATTAAAATCCATTTTATAAGTGGATTAAGTTATTTATCTATATAAATCATAGAAAATAGTCCTATGAATATATATCATTTTATTATAATTTAGTCAATACTAAACCGACTGATTTCGACCTTTAATTCTCATTGCATATCTTATATTATCTCCATATAGTTCAAATACCATATAACTAGCTATTATTCTGGAAACTACTCTTTCCGAATATCTATCTCTTAATTCATGTAGATTAAGATTTGTAGAAATAATAGTGGATTTACCCTTTAGCAATCTGGTATTCAATACCTGAAACAATTGTGTTGCCACATATGAATTAGTAAGCTCAGTTCCTAAATCATCTATTATAAGCAGCTCGGCATCATATAGATTATTGTATAAGCTTTTAGTCTTATCATTTACATTTTTGCCCATAACCACATCGCCTATAACGCTATCAAACATATTTATGGATGTTACATAATATACAGTATGTCCCTTATCTAGCAAATCCTTTGCAATACAATTTGTTAAGAAGGTCTTACCTAGTCCAGTCTCACCTCGTATAAGTATACTGTCACTGTTTTCTCCAAAGGTATCCACATAGGAATGACTCTTGGCTACTATATTTTGAATATTCTGTAACGGCGAATATTTATGAGTTCCATCTAGCTTCTGACTATAGTATTCATAGGAAAATGTATCAAAGTTCTCTCTATCTAATGCTTTATCTATTCCCGAATCCTTATATAACGCACTAGTTATAGCTTCTTTAAAGCACCTACAGGGTTCATCCCCTACAAAGCCTGTGTCCTTACATAAAGCACAGGTATATATAGGCTCTAGATATTCCAATGAATATCCTGCTGCTTCTAACAGCTTATACTTCTCCACCTTAAGAGCTTCATTTCTTCTCTTAATAGTCTCCTTGTCCACTTCAATTCCTCGAAGCTTTTCTATAGAAGCATTAATAGAACTAGAAGTAATCTCTTCATCTATCTGTCTTATTCTCGGCAGCTTATCATATACTTCATACACTCTGTCATCATGAAGTCTTTCGTTATCCATTCTGGTCAAGTAGTATTTATTTATTTGCTCATCATATTGTTGTTTGTCAAAACTCATACATTTCTCCTAATTAGAATTAACCTCTTCTTCAAATAACTTGTCCAGCACATCTAGTTCATCATCCATCTTCTTTTGTGTAAAGTTATTAAATTGATTAACTGAACGTGTCTGCTTTTTCTTGGCATTATTCTTCTTGCTTTCTTCCCACTTCTTATCTAGTGCATCTATATCTGATAGATTTCTAACATTCTGTTTATGCCAGCTCTCTAATATACCATTTACATAAGCAAAGTTAGCCGATTGCGGATTCTTAGTTATAGCCCGCTTACAAGCTTCTAAGACTACGGTTTTATCAAATGCATAATCCTGATACCATGTATTTATATACTCTGTCTCTATAGACGTAGGGGTCTTTCTAGATATACCTAGCTGTCTAAGTACCGTAGTGTACATAGAGTTATAATTAACCACCGACTTCTTGGCCTTTGCTACAGTATTTATACCCTTTTCATACCAGTCCATAGCAACCTTCTCCATATATCGAAGGCTCTTTTTATCCGAGGTTACACAAAATTCTATAAGGTACTCTAGCAATTTTGCCGAAAATCCTAATTCCTCATATATGTATATAAGTGACATACTATCTGTAGAGGTTAAAGGTCTATTAAAGAAAGTCTCCAATTGATATATAATCTCTCCAAATGCCTTATCCTCTTTCTTTTTCTTTAAAATATCCTTTGGTGAATATTTTACTTTCTCAGGGATAGAAATCTCTTCTTCCTCTTCCTCATAATCCTCTTCTATCTCTACTACCTTCTCACTTACATCTATCGTATCTACTATAGCTTGGGGCTCCTCTAATACTGGCTTATTCTTTGCTGTAAATATAGCTATATTATCCAAGTCCTTGAAATTACGTTTGGGTTCTAGTGGTAATAATGTAATACCTGATAATCTATTCATCTGATTATATTCTAGTCTTAATACATCATGGCTAATCCAATATTTGATTGCTCTACATATGTCCTTTTCTGTTAAGTTAAAATGATCCGCTATATCCGCAACAGTTACTGCTCTTCCACTATTCAATATACGCACCAAATATAGATATACCTTTACAAATTCCCCATTTGCATCTGTCATATAGTAATCTATAAAAATATTCGATATAGAAGAATACGTCTCATGATTTTCTGTAGAAATTATTATGGTGTCCATACCCATCTTACCCCTCTCTTCTCAATTGCAAAATGAATTATAACACAGCAATTTTAAAAAGAAAACAGAACATTCATTTGCCTCATCTTTTTAACAAAATTGTGGATTTTGTGGATAATGTGGATTACTAGGTGACATAATTTTTTCTCTCAAATTATCTAACCAATAAAACACCATTTCTCTTAATTTCACTAAATTTCAACAATATATTATGTTAACTAAAAAATCCACAATGTACTTACCCCTTTACCAAGGTAATACACTGTGGATAATGTGTGTAACTATTTTCCTAGGAGATGTTCCCCTATAGTTACAACGTCTCCAGCTCCCATAGTTATCAACAAATCATTTTTTTTGCAATTTATTAATAAA
>CAZOUU010000057.1:0-8907 GCA_964583045.1 uncultured Lachnospiraceae bacterium
CAATTTCTACTAATCTTAAGGTTATATAAATTTATTCCTAAGATATAGGGATATTAGAGAAAAACCTCCCAACGTAGATTTTAATACTTATCCTATCTACCTTAGGAGGTTCTTATCAATAAATATATATACTTAATATGTAGGCTTACTTATCTGGGTATCCAAAATTACCACGTATATAGTCTCTGATTTTTACCAACTCTGGGTAATCATAAAAGAAGTTAACCTTCTTAGCGGCTATGGAATCTCCCTTTGCTTTATTACTAGTTACAAATACCATAAAGGATTCTGCGATATCTTCTGATATCTGAGCACCTCCAGCATAATCATCTACATAATCACCTGGATATTCACTAAAGCTTCTTTCGTCTCCATTATAGAATTTGTCATAGAAGGCTTTTGTATATGCGTCTTCCTTGTATATAGATATATCATTATAATCAGGGAAATCCTCTAACTTAGATACATCTATTTGTCCAGAATTCATCATTATGCTATGTCCATATTCATGTACCATAGTAGCTAATAATTTACCTTCATCTATTACATTTCCATCCTTATCATAGAAATCGTTACGATCCATCCTGATAGTAAACTCATCCAAAGTATCCATATCATCTGCGCTACAAGTACCTAGTATGTAACTATACCCATCTGTCCATGACGCAATATTTTTAATATATTTATCGTCCTTTGGTATAATCTTATGAGCTGTATCTAGTATGGCTTTCTCTACCTTGTCACCCTCTTTTATACTATATGATGTATCACTAAAATCAAAGGTCTTTAAATCTATACCCTCTTGAGGGTGTTGAACAGGTATAATATTAATAATCTGGTGTCCATCCAGCTTATCTATCTGATATTGGCGAAGAGATAGGTTATCAGCTACATTATCACTGCCCCAGCATACAAAATCCTCTTCATATGTAACAGGTTCTCCGAATATCTCGGTTAATTTATCTCCTAATTCTTCATCTGACAAACTAAGTGAGTCAGTATTTATATATACTTGATTTAGGAACAAATCATTTTCACCTACCTGATATACAAATTCCGTAGGTAATGTCTCTTCCAACCCAAACCATTTGGCATTTACCTCATAAGTCTTTAAATCCCAGCCCAGCTCATCATCATGACTTTCGTCAATTAATGTACCACCTGTACCTAGCTTTACATCCTGATCTATCTTAGATAAGCCTAGAACTATGAAGGTATCATCTGCAATTGTAATTCCCTGTGTGTTTTCCATAGAGCCTCTAGCATCCTCTACTAACGAGCCTGTATCGGTAGAAGCTATATCCTGAATTATACTCTCTAGAGTATCTGCAACAGGAGTTACCTTCTTTACATCTATTATGTCTATTCCATCACTATATTTATGATTCTCAGCTCCTAAACCATCTTGTTCAATAAGCACACTAGGTATACCTGCAAATGTAAAGGAAGAATGATCGCTAGCACCTTCTACACCATTTCCCCAATTGGCACCTGCCTTTGCCTTTGCTGTTTTTATTACTAAATCAGCCAAATAGGAGTCCTCTTCTAGAGAAGTCTTAACGTTTACTCCATCACTCATATAATGGCCTATCATATCTATCTGGATATCTCCAACTATGTGTGCCTTCTCCTCATCAGATAATTGAGATACATAATACTGAGAGCCTCTTAAGCCTTCTTCCTCGCCAGAAAAAGTAATAAACCTTATCTCTGTATCTGACTTCACATCTTTAACTACTCTGGCAAGCTCCATAACCATAGCTGTACCTGAAGCATTATCATCTGCACCTACTGTGTTAGGCTTGGAATCATGATGTGCTGATACTATTAATATATCTCCATTAGCATTGTCATCTGCTTTTTTAACAGCTATTACATTGGTCGCCTTACTAGAAGCTTCTCCTTCCTCAGCATTATCCATCTCAAAATCCTGTTTTGTGACCTCATAGCCATAATTTTCCATAGCCTTTGATATCTTATCTACTGCCTTTTGTTCTCCTTCGGTACCCGACATACGTGCCTCCGAAACTAAATCCTTTAGCACCCTTTTCATATGACTTTTCTGTAATCCCTGAGCTACTACCACAGCTTGTTAATAATACACTCGTAGTAACAAGCATACCTACCGTAACACCAATTTTCTTAATATTCATCCTACATATCCTTTCTCTTACGTTCAAGTAGTATACACATTATACTATCTTTTCTCTAGAGTGGTTAACACATTCTAACAGATATGCATATAATATTATATCGCTCTTACCAAAGGTCTTCTGCTTAATCTACCTTAGGAAGTTTTGCTAAGCTTACAGCAAAATCCTCATCTGTTGGTATATAATCTGTCATTTCACCATCATGGAATTTCTGATAAGCTACCATATCAAAATAGCCTGTTCCTGTAAGACCAAATACTATAGTCTTTTCTTCTCCTGTCTCTTTACACTTCATAGCTTCATCTATAGCTACCTTTATAGCATGACTGCTCTCTGGTGCAGGTAATATACCCTCTACTCTGGCAAACATCTCAGCTGCCTCAAATACCGAAGTCTGCTCTACCGAACGTGCCTCCATATATCCATCATCATATAATTGAGATAATATAGAACTCATTCCGTGATATCTTAATCCTCCTGCATGATTAGCTGAAGGCATAAAATCGCTACCTAATGTATACATCTTGGCTAATGGACATACCATACCAGTATCACAGAAATCATATGCATATTTACCTCTAGTTAAACTTGGACAAGAAGCAGGCTCTACAGCTATAATTTGATATTTCTTTTCTCCTCTTAGCATCTCTCCTGCAAAAGGTGATACTAGACCTCCTAGATTAGAACCACCACCAGCACAGCCTATAATTATATCTGGTGTAATATTATATTTATCTAGAGCTGCCTTTGTCTCTAGTCCTATAACTGTTTGATGTAGAAGTACTTGAGAAAGTACACTACCTAATACATATCTATAACCCTCAGTTCCTACAGCTACTTCTACTGCTTCTGATATGGCACAGCCAAGGCTTCCTGTAGTTCCTGGATGAGCTGCCAATATACGTTTACCTACCTCGGTGGTAGTAGATGGTGAAGGAGTTATATTTGCTCCATAGGTTCTCATTACTTCTCTTCTAAATGGCTTCTGCTCGTAAGATACCTTTACCATATATACCTTACAATCCAAATCAAAATATGAACAAGCCATAGAAAGTGCTGTACCCCATTGTCCAGCTCCTGTCTCAGTAGTTACACCCTTTAAGCCTTGCTGTTTAGCATAATAAGCCTGAGCTATAGCTGAGTTTAGCTTGTGACTTCCACTAGTGTTATTTCCTTCAAATTTGTAATATATCTTAGCTGGTGTTTGAAGCTTCTCTTCTAAGCAATAAGCTCTAACAAGAGGTGATGGTCTATACATCTTATAGAAATCCTGTATTTCCTCAGGTATATCTATATAAGGGGTTGTATCATCTAATTCCTGTTTTGCAAGTTCTGTACAAAATACTCCCTCTAACTCCTCTAGTGTCATAGGTTCTAAGGTTCCTGGATTTAGTAATGGAGCTGGCTTATTCTTCATATCAGCTCTTACGTTGTACCATTGCTTTGGTATCTCCTCCTCCTCTAAGTATATTTTGTACGGTATTTTTCTTTCTTCCATATCTGTTCTCCTTTCGATTTTCAGGGAAAGAACATTAAAAAAGCCCTTGTCCCTATAATATAATTACAGGGACAAGAGCTATATATTCACTCCTGCGGTGCCACCCAGTTTGACGTATTAAAATAACGCCCACTCTTAGCATACTATCATATGCTGTAATTTGTTAACGAAGTATCCTCTCCGGCTCTCGTACTAAAATATATTCGGATCGCCCTCCAAAGCCCATTCCAATATAGTTGTATTACTGCAATCTCACCACCTGCAGCTCTCTGAGAATCATATGCTATAAAGTACTTGCTCTTTGTCATTGGTTTATCTAGAATTAAAATTAACACATAAAAATAGCTATGTCAAGCTATAATTTACATTTTGTTGTATATCTACATCTGATGTCTTACTATCTTATACTCATCATTTGTCTGATAATATGGACAATTTCTAAAGGAATCACCTAGTAATCTGCTATAATCATCTTCATCTAAATCCATAGCACATACATAATCCTCTGTATCTTCATCATACTCTAAATTTCCACAGGTATCGCAACTTATTGTTGCCATATAATCACCTCATATCCTTATTTTTCTTTTTTAATATATTTATAGCTAGAGGTCTAATTAAGGCTCTAGACATAAGAAATGCAGTTAACGGGATAATCACTATACACCCCAATCCACTAAATAGTATAGAGATAAACTCTTGAAAAAATGTACTAGAATTAATAAGCGTTGTAAAAGAATATCCCAAGGTCTGCATTAATATATATAACATCAGACTTTCACCTAGATAAGCAAATGCCAATGTATTCATAGTAGTTCCTATTATATCTTTTCCTATATTTATTCCAGATTTAAATAATTCCCTCTCATTCAAATGCTTGTTATTCTCATATACCTCATATACACCTGTGGCTATGGCCATAGCCGAATCTATAACTGCTCCTAGAAGTCCTATAATTATAACTGCTACTGCTATATTCATCATATTCATATCTATATCACTACTATAATATAACTTCTCCTCCACCGTGTCCAGTTCGTTAAAGCTGCCTCCTTTAGTCTGATATACTATTAGAAATGCAAAACCAAAGAATACAATTATAACTATTACCACGGCTATAAATGATACCTGTGTTTTTATGTTATTATCATTTTGAAAGAATAGTGTGAGAGCAGCTATTAAGCCCCCACCTATTACAGTTATTAATATTGGTGATATACCTATATACATTAAAAATACCATAAGACATATTAATCCTACATTCCCACATAATGTTATAAAAGATTTAGAGCCTCTCTCACCGCCTATAAGCATCATAAGTACAAACATAATAATCGCTAATATACTAGTCATTTGGCTCACCTTTCCTTCTTCTAAGAAGTGCAGCCGATATAATTATAGCCACCGGAACAGTAACCAATATCCCTATACTGCCAATCAAAAATCTATATACTTCAAAAGTCATTCTGCTAGACACTGTCTCTATAAAACTAATTCCATTTTTCATTCTAAATATAAGCATTGGAATAGATCCCGATATAAATGTAAATAGTAACACATTAACCATAGTTCCCATAATATCATAACCTATCTCCCTACCTGACTTAAACAAAGCCTTAAAACTTACTAACGGATCTCTATCTACAATCTCTTGTATACTAGCAGCTATAGATATAGCCACATCCATAGTCGCACCCAAACCTCCTAGTAGTACTCCCGACATAAATATATACTGTAAATTATCTGTATTAGATATATAATTCATCATCCAATATTCTATCTCTCCACCAAATTTTAAAGCGATATTAAACAATAGCATACTAATAGCTATGGATATAAATATGGATAATATAGCCACTAAGGATTTCTTGTTAAATCCACTAATAAGCAACATAGATACAATAGCAAATATAATCACCAAACCTATAGTTATTCCATATATATTATAACCTAAACTATATATATGTAGTCCTACCACAAACATAATTATATTAAAGCCTAGAGAAATTAGCGCAAAGGTACCCTTTTTCCCAGATATTAGAACAACTACAAATATAAGTATCGCTATGGCCAAAGCAACAAATCCATCTCTCTTCAAACCATTTACTGTTCCTGATAAAGCTTCGCCATTCCCCTTTACCGTAACAAATACTATATCTCCCTTTGAATATTTCTCGTCATAAGCCCCTGTATAAGTATATTTATTAGTCATACTAATCTCTTTACCCTTATGCTCTCCATTTAATACTCTGCCTATTAATTTCTGAGAACAATGAGCCTCTATATCACCATTCTTACCTTCTACCTCTTTATCCAATGTATTCTCTGCACTAGTAAGCTTTACTACAGTCTTCTTATACAAATTGTAATCTAAAAAAGTATAGATAACGCCAAATAGGAGTACTATAAATAGCACTCCATATGTAAGAACCTTTTTCTTATTGTTAAAAATGTATTCTCTTACCTTATTCACTATATACACTTCCTAAAATCAGCCTTGATTTTCCGCTTCGACCAAACCTTTTCCACCATATATCTCTCTAAGCTTTGGCTTTTCTATCTTACCTGTAGGATTACGTGGAATATCTGCAAATATAATAGTTCTTGGACGTTTGTAACGCGGTAAACCTGTACAGAACTCATTCATCTCTTCTTCTGTTACATTCTTACCTTCCTTTAGTTCAATAACTGCAGCACTAATCTCTCCCAGACGTTTGTCTGGTAATCCTATAACCGCTACATCATGAACTGCATCATTAGTCCTTATGTAATCCTCTATTTGTACAGGATATATATTTTCTCCACCACTTATTATAACATCTTTTTTACGGTCTACAAGGTATATAAATCCATCCTCGTCTTCTTTAGCCATATCACCTGTAAATAGCCACCCCTTACTAAGTACTTCCTCAGTCGCCTTTTCATCGTGGTAATAGCAAGTCATGACACCAGGACCCTTTACGGCTAATTCACCTACTTCACCTCTATTAACAGTGTTTCGAGCTTCGTCTACTATCTTAACTTCCCAACCATAACCAGCCTTACCTATAGCACCTACCTTTTCTATGTTATCCACACCCAGGTGTACACAACCAGGACCTATAGATTCACTTAATCCATAATTGGTATCATATTGATGCTCAGGAAAATATTCCTTCCATCTCTTAATTAGGCTCCTAGGAACAGGCTGTGCACCTATATGCATTAATCTCCACTGATTCAAATCATAATCTTCTAATTTAACTTTGCCACTTTCTATAGCCTCTAGTATATCCTGTGCCCAAGGAACCAGTAACCATACTATAGTACATTTCTCTTTGGATACTGCCTCTAATATAAATTCTGGTTTGGTACCTTTTAATAATACTGCCTTACTTCCTGATAATAAGCTTCCAAACCAATGCATTTTAGCACCTGTATGATATAAAGGTGGTATGCATAGGAATACATCATCTCTTGTTTGTCCATGATGATTTTGTTCTACCTTACAAGAATGCATAAGGCTCATATGTTTATGTAATATAGCTTTAGGAAATCCTGTAGTACCTGATGAAAAATATATAGCTGCATCATCCTCATCTGTTAACTCTATACCTGGATTCTTGCTGGAAGAATTAGCTGCTAGAGAATTATAGTCATCTGCAAAGGTAGGACAATTTTCTCCTACATATATAAGTAATCTACCCTGCATAAGTTCATCTGCTATCTCTTCTACTCTTCCTATAAAGTAAGGTCCAAATACCAATGCATCTGCTTCTGCCAATTTCATGCAATATAGTATCTCGTCTGAAGAATATCTAAAATTAAGAGGAACTGCAAGAGCTCCTGTCTTTAAAATACCAAAATATATAGGTAACCACTCTAGTCCATTCATCATAAGAATAGCAACTTTATCGCCTTTCTTAATACCCCTTTTTAGTAAAAGGTTAGCAAATCTATTAGCCTTCTCTTCAAATACACTCCAAGTTATCTCACGTCTATAATGAGTCTTAGGATCACTCTCTATTAACTCATATTCTTTCCAGGTTACTCGTCTGTTTTCTTTAATCTCTGGATTAATCTCTACCAAACATACATCATCTGGATACTTACGACTATTTTCATCTAAAACATTTGTAATTGGCATATTATCTTTCTCCTGTTCTTTAATGCTTTAAAGCACTTATCCAATAAAGTATATTGTACTCCCTAATATCCCTCACTGTCAACCATTGTATATTTAGAATTCACATGCCATAAAGTCAACGCCAAAAAAGCTATACATACCTATGGTGGTATGTATAGCTTTTAAATATATACAACATTATGCATCTATCTTTTATCTCTGTGTAATAGAGACTACTGTGCAATTTGATGTATCAGTTCCTGATAAGGTACCATTATAGCCTATATCTACAGTTATACCTATTTCCAATCCATTTTTAAGATTTTTAGCAACACCATCACCTAGAGGGAAGCCTAAACTAGTACCATCCGCCGATGTTACCTGTATATAGTTTGTACTTGCATCTGTTACGGTACCTGAGAATATATTATCCCCTGTAGCAGTTACAGTAGCTGCTTCTGTGGTAGCCTTCTTAGTTTCCCGCTGAACCATACCTTTATTAGAAGCGTTGATTACTGTACCGTTGGTTACTGTTGTGGAAGCAGGTGTTTTTTGTTCGGTAGTAACTTCCGAGCCAGCTGTCTTTTTAACTGTTTCACCTTTTCCTGCAAAAACAGGTTTGTTCTTATCAGCAAGTTCTTGTGCTTTGTCCTTGTTTACTATGGTGACTTTTTTTTCAACGATTACTGTTTCAGTAACATCTTTGTCAGCATTTTCTTTTTTAGTTGTTTTCGTACCATTAGCAGTTTTAGTGTTTCTGTATTCATCCAAAGCGGCACGATTAACCGTTACAGTATATGTAATTTTGTATGTGCCTTCTTTGGAAGTATCTACTTTTGAGGAATCTACTTTAATATCTTGAACGATAGAACTGTCATACAGAACTCCGTCAAGGTAATCGACATCTTCGGCACCTTGTTGAACATATACGTCGTCAATACCCGTGTATGTGTCCTTAATTGCCATTTCGTCAAGTATTTCCGGATCCGAGTTAGTTGCAACTTTGCTTGTGCTGTCTGTAGCTGTGTCTTTTTTTGCAGCACATCCTGTAGCTAAAACTACAATCATAAGAGTTGCCACTACCATTGAGATTCTTTTTTTATTCTTTTTTTCAATACTAGCAACCTCTTGATTGCTTATTCATTTTAAGA
>CAZOUU010000058.1:0-208 GCA_964583045.1 uncultured Lachnospiraceae bacterium
CTCTTTAAGCTTTGTAACTGTCACTGTCTCATCATTAATCTTATTAATTACTCTTCCATTTTGTAATCTTCTAGATATAACTAATTCATTATCCTCAGATGGTTCTATCCCTATGTTAGCAAGTGCATTCCTAGTATCTACATTCTCTACTAAAAACAATAATTCAACCATAGCTAGCATAGCTTCATCTCTTACCAGCTCTTTAGAA
>CAZOUU010000058.1:218-8904 GCA_964583045.1 uncultured Lachnospiraceae bacterium
TAATTTATCACCGAAATCGATATTAGCATCATCAATTAATGCCATATTTTTTATATGCAAATTTAGTAACATATTCATCCTCCGTTATTTGCTATATGCCACTTTCTCTATATTAGCAATAACCTCTCTACTAAGAGATTTGGTCCTTGCAACAACAAACAACGTATCATCGCCTGCTATGCACCCCATTAGACCATTTATATTCAAGTTGTCAAGGGCAGCACCTACTGCCATGGCAACACCTGAAACCGTTTTAATAACTATTAGATTCTCTGCTGCTTCCATAGATAATATACCTGCTGACAATACCTTCTGATACTTACTTGTAACCTCTACGTCTTCACCCTTAGAAACTATATATTTAGGCTTTCCGTTAGCACCCACTACTTTAGTCAGCTTAAGCTCCCTTATATCTCTAGATATAGTTGCCTGAGTAGTATTAAAGCCTGCAAGAAGTAATCTAGCTGTTAATTCCTCCTGAGTTTCTATATCATTGTTCTCTACAATCTCAATAATCTTTGATTGTCTTCCTGCTTTCATATTATACACACTCCTATTTGTCTAACTTATGTTTCAAAAACTCATAAAATGCTACATCATATACCTTTATCAGCTTAGTGGTTCTAGAAGATTTATTTATATATAATACATCCCCTTGTTTCAAGGCTAAACCCTTTCTCCCACCAAAAGAAGCAAAAGCTTCTTCCTCTTGTCCATCACGCTTTCCTACTACCTCTATAGTTATATTATCCTCACTGGAAAATGCAATACTCTTGGTAGTTAATGAATGAGGGGATACCGGAGTAACTATAATAAGGCTAGTACCCGGACTAACTATAGGGCCTCCAGCCGACATATTATAGCCTGTAGAGCCTGTAGGAGTTGCTATAATTATACCATCTCCTTCATATATATCTAATAGCTTTCCATTTACTAACACCTTTAGACATATAATTCTAGAATAACCCGCTCTGGTAACTACTATGTCATTAAGAGAATCTCCGGTATATATCAGCTCTCCATTTCTATATATATCACCTGATACATGCATACGTTCTTCTACCTTATATTCCTTACAAAACAGCTTATCTATAGCTTCATACACATTAGCTGGCTCTATTTCCGCAAGGAAACCCAAGGTTCCTAGATTAACTCCCAATATAGGTATATCTCTAGAGGATATGGCATTGGATACTCTAAGTATAGTTCCATCTCCGCCTAATACTATAATAGCTTCCACGCCTTTAATATGCTCATCGTTTAAGCTTTTATTCTCTTCTATATCAGAAACCACCTTACATACTCCACCCTTTTTTTCTATGTAGGCCTTTATATCCAAGGTAAGCTCTAAGCCACTATCTTTAATTGCATTCGTTACTATCAAATAACTCTTCATATTAGTTCCCCGCTAGTGTATTATGTGACTGCGCAACTACTCCATCTATATCTACATCTATAGACACCTTGCTATCATCCTTTGTAATATATAATAAATATTCTATATTTCCCTCGGGCCCTTTAATAGGTGAAAAGTCTAGGTTAAGTAATTTAAAGTCCATCTCCACAGCAAAATCCGTTACCTTTTCTATAACTTCTCTATGTACGCTTATATCTCTAACAACGCCCTTTTTTCCCACCTTTTCTCTACCAGCTTCAAACTGTGGTTTTATAAGACATACTATCTCTCCTACTGCAGTAAGTAATTCCTTTACCGCTGGAAATACTTTAGTAAGTGATATAAAGGATACATCTATAGATGCAAAATCTACCTTATCATCTATCTGATCAGGAGTTACATATCTTATATTTGTCTTTTCCATACACACTACTCTAGGATCGTTTCTAAGTCCCCAGTCTAGTTGTCCATGTCCCACATCCACAGCATATACCTTTGTAGCTCCATTTTGTAGCATACAGTCAGTAAATCCTCCTGTAGAAGAACCTACATCCATACATATTTTATCCTCTAGTGTAACTCCAAAATTATTCATAGCCTTCTCAAGCTTTAATCCACCTCGGCTTACGTATTTTAGAGTATTACCTCGAACCTCTATATTAACCTCTTCTTGAAAATTAGAACCAGCCTTATCCTCTTTTTGTCCATCTACATACACTATACCAGACATAATTATAGCCTTTGCCTTTTCTCTCGAAGCCGCCAAGCCTCTATTTACTAATAATACATCTAATCTTTCCTTCATATCTACCTTCATTCCTCTTCATTAATCCAGTATATCTAGTATTTTCTTAACAACAGACTCGCTATCCAAGCCTAATTTTCTTCTAAGGGAAGCTATATCTCCATGTTCCACAAATTCATCCTTAATAGATACATTTATCAGTGCAACCTCTTCATTCTTATCATTTAAATATGCACCTACCTGGTTTCCAAATCCACCCACCTGAATATTCTCCTCCATAGTACATATAATATTATGATCTACTGCTAATTCATCTATTAATTCATAATCTATAGGCTTAACAAATCGCACATTCACCAGCGTAGGATTATAACCACTCTCTCTTAATAAATCTACCACTTTATCTGCTTCTTGAACCATATTTCCTACTGCAAATATAGCTATATCCTTACCCCTGTATATAACCTCACTCTTGCCATATTCTATAGGAGTCTGGTATTCCTTCATACCGTAATATGCACTACCCCTAGAATACTTTACTGCTATAGGGCCATCAAAATCCATAGCATATTCGAAAGCCTTTGTTAAATCATATCTATTTTTAGGTGCTATAATAGTCATATTAGGTATCTGTGACAAAAAGGATAAATCAAATATACCCTGATGTGTTTCCCCATCTGCTCCAACTAATCCCGACCTATCTATAGCAAAAACCACATGTAGCTTCTGCAAACATACATCATGTAGTATCTGATCATAGGCCCTTTGCAAAAACGAAGAATATATGGTTACTACTGGCACCATACCTTCACTTGCAAGACCTGCTGCAAATGTAACTGCAAACTCCTCTGCAATGCCTACATCAAAAAATCTATCTGGATACTCCTTAGAGAACTTGGTTAAACCTGTTCCTGTAGTCATAGCCGCCGTTATAGCAACTATATTTTTATTATCAGCAGCTAATTCCATCAGCTTTCTACCAAATATATCTGTATAAGTAGCCTTTGTTTTCTCTACTAGAGGTTTACCAGTTATTAAATCAAAGGGATCTACGCCATGAAAATGAGAAGGATATTTCTCTGCAAAACGATATCCTTTACCCTTTTTAGTTTTAACATGTAAAACAACTGGAAAATTAAGTTGAAAGGCTGAATTAAAGGCATCTAGCATAGTCTCTATATCATGTCCATCTATCGGGCCTACGTATTTGACACCCATCTCTTCAAAAAACATACCAGGTATAAACATATTCTTTATGGTATCCTTAGACCTCTTCATAGTCTTAACAATCTCACTACCCTTAGGTATATTCTTAAGTTTATTCTCTACTTCACTTTTGAAGCCATTATACCCACTACCCAATCTGATTTTATTAAAATATGATGACATACCACCCACATTTTTAGTAATAGACATCTCATTATCATTAAGAATAATTACACAATTACTCTTAAGATTTGCTAAATTATTAATAGCCTCATAGGCTAGTCCACCAGAAAAAGAACCATCCCCTATTACTGCTACTATTTTCTCATCGCCGCCCTTTAAATCTCTAGCCACAGCCATACCCAATGCTGCTGATATGGAAGTAGAGCTATGTCCTGTATTAAAGCAATCAGCATCACTTTCACAAGTCTTAGGAAAGCCACTCATACCACCAAATTTTCTAAGGGTATCAAACTCCTCTTTTCTTCCTGTAAGAATCTTATGGGTATAAGACTGATGTCCCACGTCCCAGATTAATTTATCCTTAGGGAAATCCAATACTGCATGTAAAGCAATAGTTAATTCCACCGCCCCTAAATTAGATGCCAGATGGCCACCCGTCCTACTAATAGCATCTAGCAAAAAAGTCCTAATATCATCTGCTAATTCTGGATATCTAATAGGGTTTATCTTCTTTATATCATTTTCTTTATTAATCGTATCTAAAACGCTCATAAATAGTACCTCTATTTATTTCTGTCAATTAATGACATAATAATCTCATCCAACAAAGGATTGTTATATGGTAATTGTTCTAATGCTTCTACTGCTTCTTTAGATAGGCTCTCTACTGTTTTTTTTGATTCATCAATACCATGTATGGTAACATAGGTAATCTTATCATTATCCATATCACTATGTATAGGTTTACCAATAGTATTCTCATCACCAATTACATCTAATATATCATCTTGTATCTGGAAAGACAAACCTACATTATTAGCTACTTGCTTTATAAGCTCTATATGTTCGCTACTTGCACCTGCAAGAACAGCACCTATAGTCATAGCTGCCTCTATAAGAGCTCCTGTCTTATTTCTATATATATAATCTAATTGCTCAGCATTAAGCTTCGTACCAGTAAGATATACATCTGCGGTCTGTCCACCTATCATACCATATATACCAGGGAGTTTGGCAAGTATTCTTATAGCTCTACCAATACAAACATCTTCTTCTCTACCCTCATAAGCACTACTAGCTACCTCATAGGCATAGTTAAGAAGTCCATCTCCTGCTAATATAGCCATAGCCTCGCCATATACTATATGAGCAGTCTTTCTACCTCTTCTATAATCATCATTATCTAAGGCTGGTAAATCATCATGAATAAGCGAATATGTATGAATCATCTCTATAGCAGCCATAAATGGATATATCACATCCTCGGTACCACCAAATAACTTATAGGTCTCCTCCATAAGCATCGGTCTAAGTCTTTTACCGCCTGTGGACATAGTATAATTCATAGCTTCAACTACTATATCGTTATATCCATCTGCCTTAGGTAGATATCTATATATAAGCTTCTCTACCTGAATTGCTCTGTCTTCTAAATTACTCATTCTCTTCTCCCTCTACATCTCCAGCTGTTAATACTATAATCTCCTTCTCAACGCCTTCTAAATGAGACTTACATTCCTTTAGCAATTTAACCCCATTAGAATACAAATCTATAGAATCATTAAGATTTACTTTTCCTGATTCTAACTCTGATATCATATTTTCTATCTTTTCAAAGGATTCTTCTATAGAAAACTCTTTATCTGCCATCTTTATTCTCCTTAATATTAGCTACTGTAGTCTCTATGGTACCATCATGAATAGTTACTGTCATACTATCTCCTACAGCTACCTTATTTACCGAATCTACCACTTCATTTTTACTATATATATATCCAAAGCCCTTTACTAATTTTGCTGAAGGTGACAATCCATGTAATCTAGTAGTTAATAGTTCCCATCTATGATTGATTCTAGTCATATACTTCTCTAGACTAGTATCCAATCTATCCTGTAATTCATCTAAATACATCTTATTATTATCTAAGATCGTTGATGGACTAAGATATCTTAGATGCCTATCTAGACTTTCCAGTCTTAGATAATATTCCTTCATTCTCCTAGCCAAGATATTATTTATCCTACTCTTATAGCTATCTAGCTGCCTTATAGCTGATATCACATCATACATGGCTAGTTCACAAGCAGCTGATGGAGTCGGTGCTCTAAGATCTGCTACATAGTCTGCTATAGTATTATCTATCTCGTGACCTGTACCTGATATAATAGGAGTCTCAGCCTCATATATAGCTCTGGCTACAATTTCTTCATTAAACGCCCATAGATCCTCTATAGAGCCTCCACCTCTGCCTACTATAATGGTATCTAATCCCATAACATCTAGTACCTTAATACCCTTAACTATAGTCTTTGCTGCACCCTCACCCTGTACCTTAGCCGGATATAATACAAGCTGTACATAAGGATTTCTTCGCTTAGCAATATTCTTAATATCTTCTATAGCCGCTCCTGTAGAAGCAGTTACTATGCCCACCCTTTTAGGGTATGGTGATATATCCTTCTTATGCTCAAAATCAAACAAACCTTCATCATATAATTTCTGTTTTAATTTCTCATACTCTATATGTAAATCTCCAGTACCATCTTGTGTAATCTCTCTGGCATATACCTGATATTTTCCTTCTCTTTCATAAGTACCAACACTACACTTGACTATAACCTTCTGACCATTTTCCAATACAAATCTAAGTCCAGACCTATTACCTTTAAACATAACACCATTAATAGAGCTAGTACTATCCTTTAACGAAAAATAAATGTGTCCAGAAGAGTGATATTTTACATTTGACACTTCCCCTCCAACACATAAATTATTCAAAAAGAAATCATTAACAAACATATTCTTTATGTAGCCATTCACTTGTCCAACCGTATATACATTTGCCATAATCTCTCACCTATTATTTAACTATCTTTGCCAAAATACCATTTACAAATTTGTTAGCCTTCTCTTCGCAGTAAGTCTTGGCAATCTCTACCGCTTCATTAATGGCAACACCCTCAGGTATATCCTCGTCATACTTAATCTCATATATAGCTAATCTTAGTATAGCTAATTCTGCCTTACCTATTCTGCCAATAGTCCAGCCCTCAGTATTATCTACTATGAGCTTATCAATCTCTTCTAATTTATCAGCTATAGCTAATACCTTAGTAGTTATATATGCCCTCTCATCCTCTGTGATATCTGGCATATCCTCCATAGTAAAATCTATCTGCTCATTTAATTCTTCATGACTTATAAATTCTATCTTAAACAGTATCTTAAATATACATTCCCTTTGCTTATGTCTAGTCATATTATTCCTTCCTATATCCTACAAAATGACTGTACATATAACTAATGTACAGTCATCCTGTAATAATCTGTGGTAAATATAATATATTATGCCCCTGTCTTAGCGGGTTTTTTGGGTTTATCCATTACTACACCAACTATTCTTACATTAACCGCTTCAACTGTTAAACCTGTCATATTCTCTATAGCAGTCTTAACCTTTTCTTGAACCTTCTTTGACACTTCTATAACACTGTAGCCATACTTTAACTCTAGAGCCAAATCTACTCCTACACTATTAGGCGATACATCCACCTTAACACCCATAGATAGATTTTTCATACCTAATTTACTAACAAGCTCATTAGGAATGTTCCCAGACATCTTAGCAACTCCTTCTGTCTCTGTAGCTGCTAGCCCTGCTATAATTGCTATCACTTCATCTGCTATCTGAACTGCACCAAACTGGCCCTCTTCTCTTATCTTATATAAGTTATCTTCATTCATATCTACGTTCATGCCAAACCCTCCTAATGTTCTTTAACAAAACTTTATCTATATTATATCAAATATATATACTTTTGCAATTTAATTTTTTATATTATACCTTGTTCATATAATAAATATAACTATTTTTCCACTGTTGTGATAATAATTTTATCTATTGAATAACCAGTTTTTCTAGCAACTATATCTTCTATTTGTGCTTTTTCTGTATCCGTCAGCTCTACCTTTTTAATAACTACATCTACATCATTTTCACTTATATTAACCACCGCATCGCTAAACCCTTTAGTAATCAAGCCACTTTCCGCATCATTTTCTTTTTCTATATTGCCATTTAGCATAAGCATCTGGGCTACTGCCTCCTGCTTAGATTCCTCTGCTATATTACTATTATCAATACCATTCCCATATAGAGTTTTATATAATTTCCATATCCTTTTTCCTCAGGAACCAGCTTCATCACAACACTAGTTAAAATGTAAATATAACTATTCCATTTATCCAATCCTTAAATATATCTCCCATTATGCACCTTCTTTTATGTCCTTGTAGTAGCCACCGCCACAATTGCAATAGTTAATATAAATAGAACTGTGGCTGTAAATACAGCCTTTATAATCATACCTGCTACTCCGATACTGTTCTTAATTAGTACCCCAGAGCCTACTAATATGCTGGATAATGCATTAACTACTTGTCCTCCCGGCAGAACTGATATACCCTTTTGTAAGGGCATAGTTTTTACCGAATCAAAAGCAGGTGTTATAAGACTCTTAACCATATTTATACCTATAATAAGTGCTATCAAGGACTTAAGTATCCACTCTGAACTCCCTTTAAATAACTCAGCCATCTGTAAAAATCTATTTTCTGTATTTATACTGTTAATAAGCTTTAGAGTTACATACATATTAATTAAGGGAAATACCACCTTAAGAATAATAGAATCCGTAAAACCTAAAGCTATAATCAGCACCTCATATATGGCAGCTGATGTAGTTATATAGCCACAGCTAGCTAGTGACAAGGCGTATACAGGAATAATACCTCTCATAAGCTCCAATATGCCCTCTACGCCCTTGTAGGCTATATCTAATGATACCTTTATAACACCTACGGTTACACCATTTCTCCCACTATTTCCATTAGATAATAATCTAATAATATCTCTTAATAATGTAGTTTTACCGCATCTAGGTGGTGAAATAATCAGTGTATGATATAGTTTTCCCATATCACTAATATACTTAATTACCCTGTCCCCACAACCCTTAACCTCGTGAGACATTCTTATATTAATAAAGGATATATGCCTTACGCTTTTAATCTTACTATTTTCCGTTACTACTTTTCCTGCTATACCTACTCTATGTCCCCCCTTAACTGTTATATATCCTTGCTTTATCTCATC
>CAZOUU010000059.1:0-2033 GCA_964583045.1 uncultured Lachnospiraceae bacterium
TTATGTGCAATTTACACATATGATTTTGTTAATAGTACATAACCCAAAGTCGAGAATTATGTACATATTTGGAATTAAGGAAAATTGTGGAATATATATTGCATAATGATTTTGGTTAAGTTTAACAAAGTTAATAAAGTTTAATATAATTAGTTGATTTGTTATAAGTCTATAGCTACTATAGTGAAAGTAAAATTGAAGTTAAGTGTCTATTTACAAAAAAATGAATCAGGAGAGGGAAATATGAGAAACTTTAAGTTGTTTGATGGAGAAAAGGTTATAGGTGAACTGTCTCTAAAGGATAATTTTGGTGCGGGACGAAGATTTATTGATAATGAGTTTTTTGATGTAAAGATAGAACATAACAGTATTGTACTTACAAGATCCAAGAGGGATATATTTGATGGCTCTAAAAGTGAGTTGTATGAATATAATGGACTTAATGTATCTAGAGAAAATATAGAAATAATGGCAAGGATAATAGAAATTATATAAAAAAATTCCATAAATTCTCATAACTCAATCCGTATGTATATTAGAAGCAAAAACATATATACAAAAGGAGATGACTATTATGAGGAAAATGGTGAAAAAATCAGCTGCAATATTATTAATAGCAAGTATGGTACTAGGTGTTACGGGATGTGGGAATAAGAGTAATATTTCGGGTGCCTATAAGGATGATGAGGTTACTGACGGTGTAACACAAAATTATACAGAGGGGGGAGAGGAAATCTATGAAGAGAATACAGAGTCAGCCTACATTTCAGAGGAAAGCAGTGATTCTATAAGCAGTGGCTGTAATAACTCTTATAATGGAGCAGGAGATTATTATGCTTATGAGGATTATAGCTATAACAATGAAGAATATAATCATGAAGAGCCTAATCAGTTCACTGATGTATCAAATAGCCCCTTATCTACCTTTGCAGCAGATGTAGATACAGCATCCTATTCTAATATAAGAAGAATGATAAATAATGGAGAGCAAGTAAATCCTGATGCAGTAAGAATAGAAGAGATGGTTAATTACTTTAACTATGATTTTAAGGGACCAAGTGGAGATGAACCCTTTGGAGTAAATGCCGAGATATGTGATTGCCCATGGAGTAGTTATACTAAGTTAATGATGGTAGGGTTACAGACAGAAGAGATAGATTTTAATAAGAGTCCTAAATCTAATATCATATTACTTCTAGATGTATCAGGCTCTATGAATGAACCAGATAAATTACCTCTTATGCAAAAGGCTTTTTCTGGCTTAATTGATAATCTAAGCAGTAAGGATAGGGTATCTATAGTTACCTATGCTGGAGAAGATAGAGTGTTAGTAGCTGGTGCCACAGGTGATGAAAAGATAGAGCTTAAGTCAGTAATAGAAAGTCTAGAGGCAGGTGGTGGTACAGCTGGAAGCAAAGGTATAATTACAGCCTATGATCTAGCCAGTAAATATTTTATTAAGGGTGGAAACAATAGAGTAATTCTTGCTACAGATGGAGATTTGAACATAGGTCTTACTTCAGAAGATGATTTATCTAAGCTTGTAAAAGAGGAAAAGAAAAGTGGAGTGTATCTATCGGTATTGGGCTTTGGAACAGGGAACCTAAAGGATGATAGATTAGAAACCTTAGCAGATGATGGAAATGGTAACTATGCCTATATAGATTCTTATTATGAGGCTAAGAGGGTACTTGTAGAAGAGCTAGGAGGAACCCTGGTTACAGTGGCAAAGGATACTAAATTGCAGGTGGAATTTAATCCAGCCTATGTATCTGCATACAAACTTATAGGCTATGAAAATAGACAAATGGCAGCGCAGGATTTTAATGATGATACAAAGGATGGCGGTGAGATTGGCGCAGGAAATGAAGTGGTAGCATTATATGAGATTATAACTACAGACGATATGGCGACAATGGATTTAAAATATGGACCTAAAAAGCAAGAGGTATCAGCGGGAGTAACAAATGGGGAGTGGTGTAATGTTAAAATAAGATATAGAAAAATTAAAGATGAAAAAACAATTGATACTT
>CAZOUU010000059.1:2043-2968 GCA_964583045.1 uncultured Lachnospiraceae bacterium
CTTTTACTAGAATATCCTATATCTGAGAATGCATATAGAAACAATATGTCTGATAATATGCAATTTGCAGCAGCCGTAGCAGAATTTGGTATGATACTTAGAGGAGATTATATGGAATATCCATCGGGTGATGCCTATGATAGTGTAGAAAAGTTATTGGGAAAGGTACATACAGATGATGAAGTAAAGAAAGAATTTATGTCCTTGGTAGATTCTTATAGATATTAGTGCTGAATTGTGTTACAATAATTAGCGATTAATTGGTAATAAGAAGGAGGATATATAAGTGATTAAATTATACAAAGGTGGAGCCTACTTATTAAATGGCAAAGAGCTAATAGAGGATAGCACAGATCAAGAGTATATATTAAAAAGTAAATTAGGAGATAAAGTATTATCTAAGGCTGATGCATCAAAGAATACTATGGCTTATGATATATTAAAAGCTCATAATACAGCAGATAATATGGATAAATTAAAGATTAAATTTGACAAATTAACATCTCATGATATTACGTTTGTTGGTATTATACAGACAGCAAGAGCTTCAGGACTTACTGAGTTCCCTGTACCATATGTATTAACTAACTGTCACAATTCTTTATGTGCAGTAGGTGGAACTATTAACGAAGATGACCATGTATTTGGTCTTACTAGTGCTAAGAAATTTGGTGGTATGTATGTACCTCCTCATCAAGCAGTTATACATCAATTTGCTAGAGAGATGTTAGCTGAAGGTGGAGCTATGATTCTTGGTTCAGATTCTCACACTCGTTATGGAGCATTAGGTACTATGGCTATAGGTGAAGGTGGCGGAGAGCTTGCTAAACAATTACTATGTAAGACTTATGATGTGGCTATGCCTAAGGTAGTAGCTATATATCTAGATGGTAAAGTACAAAAGGGCGTAGGTCCTCAGGATATA
>CAZOUU010000059.1:2978-8886 GCA_964583045.1 uncultured Lachnospiraceae bacterium
GCAAATGGTTATGTAAAGAATAGTGTTATGGAATTTGTAGGTCCTGGTGTGGATGAGTTATCAGCTGACTATAGAATAGGTGTTGATGTAATGACTACAGAGACTACATGCCTTACTTCTATATGGAAGACAGATTCTAAGATTAAAGATTTCTACGCTATACATGGTAGACCAGAGGCTTATAAGGAATTAAATCCTGGAGAGGTATCTTACTATGATGGAGTGGTATATGTAGATTTATCTAAGATTAAACCTATGATTGCTATGCCTTTCCACCCAAGTAATGTATATACTATAGATGAAGTAAATGCAAATCTTATGGATGTATTAGAGGATTGCGAAAAGAAAGCCTTAGTTAGCTTAGATGGTAAGGTAGATTTTACCTTAAAGGATAAAGTAAGAGATGGTAGATTATATGTAGAACAAGGTATTATAGCTGGTTGCGCAGGTGGTGGATTTGAAAATATTTGTGATGCAGCAGATATTCTTAAGGGAGCAAATATAGGTGATGATGAATTTACGCTTAGTGTATATCCTGCTTCTACTCCTATATATATGGAGCTTGCAAAGAATGGTAGATTGGTAGACCTTATGGCTACAGGTGCTATATTTAAGACAGCCTTCTGTGGACCATGCTTTGGTGCTGGTGATACTCCTGCTAATAATGCATTTAGTATTAGACATTCAACTAGAAACTTCCCTAACCGAGAAGGCTCTAAGATACAAAATGGTCAGATATCTTCAGTTGCACTTATGGATGCACGTTCTATTGCAGCAACAGCAGCAAATAAGGGATATTTAACTTCAGCTACAGATATAGATGTTAACTTTACAAAACCTAAGTATTTCTTTGATTCTAGCATATATGCTAATAGAGTATATAATGGTATTGGTAAACCGGATAAGTCAGTGGATATTAAGTTTGGACCAAACATAGTTGACTGGCCTTCTATGGTAGAGCTAACAGATGATTTGTTATTAAAGGTAGCTTCAGTTATACATGACCCTGTAACAACAACGGATGAGTTAATCCCTTCTGGAGAGACTTCATCATACAGATCTAATCCACTTGGACTCGCAGAGTTTACATTATCTCGTAAGGATCCAGAATATGTAGGTAGAGCAAAAGCTATACAGGCAGTAGAAAAGGTTAGAGAAGCTGGCGAATGTGTTGGCAAAGCATATCCAGAGGTAAAAGATATATTTGAGACTATTAAAAAGGATTTCCCGGAGGCTTGTGCTAAAAATACTGGTATTGGTAGTGCTATCTACGCTGTTAAACCAGGCGATGGCTCTGCTAGAGAGCAAGCAGCATCATGCCAGAAGGTGTTAGGTGGATGGGCTAATATAGCAAAGGAATATGCTACAAAGAGATATAGATCTAATCTTATTAACTGGGGTATGTTGCCATTTATTATGCCAGAGGATTATGACTTCGAGAATGGTGATTATGTATTTATACCAGAAATCAAAAGGGCAGTAGCAGATAAGACAGAAGAGATTAAAGCATATGTAGTTAATAAAGGCATGACAGAGCTTACATTTAAATTAGGTGAGTTAACAGATGATGAGAGAGATATTATCACTAAGGGATGCTTGATTAATTATTACAAGTAAGACTTAAAAATTAACCTATAGAGGGTGTATCACCAAAACCTAATTTGGTGGTACACCCTTTTTACAATTAGATATATTGAAAGAGAGATAGAATGAGTAATCAAAATGAATTTAGTGATATGAAATTGTCTACAGATATTATAGATACACTAACGGTGCTAGGATATACTTCGCCTACGGAGATACAAAAGAGGGTCATTCCTTATGCCCTAGAGGGTAGAGATATAATAGGAAAATCTAAAACAGGTAGTGGAAAGACAGCAGCCTTTGGAATACCTGTTTGTGAATTAATAGACTGGGAAGAAAATGCACCTCAGAGTATAGTGTTAGAACCTACTAGAGAATTAGCAGTACAGGTTAAGGAGGAATTATTTAATATAGGACGTAAAAAGCGACTAAAGATACCAGCCGTCTTTGGTGGTATGCCTGTAGATAAGCAAAAGACTTTGCTAAAACAAAAGGCTCATATAGTAGTAGCTACTCCGGGAAGGCTTATGGATCATATTAGGAGAGAAAATATAAAGCTTCATAAGGTTAATTATTTAATTATAGATGAAGCAGATTTGATGTTAGATATGGGATTTTTAGAAGATGTAGAAGCTATTATGAAGAGACTTCCTAAGGAGAGAGTAGTTATGCTGTTTTCTGCTACACTGGGGGAAAAGCTACAGAGCTTAGCAGACAGATATATGAACAATCCAATTTCTATTATATTAGAATCGGAAGAAGAGACAGCTCTGGACATAAAAGAATTTTATATAGAAGTAACCAAGGATGAGAAATATAACAGCCTGTTACAAGTGTTGGTTTCTGAAAATCCACAGGATGCTATGATATTTTGTGACACTAGAGATATGGTTAATGTATTATATAGAAAACTAGGTAAAGAGGGTATTAGATGTGGTATGCTTCATGGTGAGGTAGAACAAAGAGACCGATTAAGAACTATAGAAGCTTTTAGGGAGGGTAGATTTCATTATCTTATATGTACAGATGTAGCTGCTAGAGGAGTAGACTTTGATAATATAACCCATGTTATTAATTATGATATACCTTTAGCAAAGGAAACCTATGTACATCGAATTGGTAGAACTGGTAGAAATGGAAAATCCGGCATAGCTATAACTCTATGTCTGATTGAGGATAAAAGGAAATTAGATACAATAAAAGAATATACTAATAACGATATAGAACTTAAAGAATATGAGGATATAAAAGCTATTAAGAACCCTGGATTTTGGAATAAGCAGAAGGAAGAAGTGGTTATAAAAGCTAAAAAAGGTGCTAAGCTGGACAAAAATATAACTAAGCTATCTATTAGTGGCGGGAAAAAATCTAAGCTAAGACCAGTAGATATAGTGGGAACTATATGTAGCATACAGGGTATTGAAGCAAAGGATATAGGAATTATAGATGTAGGAGATAGTATTAGCTTTGTAGAGATATTAAATGGCAAAGGTAATAAGGTAGCCAGTGTTTTGCAAAATAAGACTATAAAGGGTAAGCTAAGAGCTGTAAAAGTATTAGAAGGAAGATAAATGAAAAGAAACCTATTGTTTTAACATATATGCGCTAGGCAGATAGAGCAATATGAGAAATAATAGGTTTCTTTGATATATATTATCTTTTTCTATATTTAGAGGGTGACACACCATATTTTTTCTTAAATACATAGCTAAAATAGTTAGGTTCTGAATACCCTACCTTTTCAGCAATGATATAACTCTTGTCATCCGTAGTATTTAAAAATTCTATGGCTTTTTCGAGTCGAATATCTGTTAAGTATGCTATGAAATTAGAACCAGTCTCTCTTTTTTGATGCATTCGCATATGCAGGTACTCTTATCAAGCAGCCATTTTCTGAAGGATTCTATGGAAGCAGGTGCTTCGAGAATATCTATTCCCTTTTCTAATTCTGTTAGGGTAGCATCGTTTTTTACACCGTAGGTCTGTATTAGGTGTAGGAGTGCAATCTTAATCTCCATAAAATATATCTTATATTGGTCAAGAGACAATACTGTATCAGAAAGCTTATTGATAATACTATCCACTATCTCTGTAATCTCGTCTGGATTACCTATTCTTATAGCAGAGGTAAGCTTGCTCTCATCTACATCACTAAATCTTATCTTTACACTCTTATCAGGCTCTACATCATGGAAATATATAGTCTTCTCATTTCCTACTGCAACTCTGTATTCTAGAGCTGATATAGCCTCTTTTCTGGCTGTATCCATATTAAGAATGTAGTCGATGATATTACTTAATCCACCACTTACAGATAGCCCATATATCTTTTTAGATTCAGCACATATCTCATTCATACCATTTATTATCTTATATATCTCGTCCTTAGCATTTAAGTCAAATATGAAACCTACCATATTACCGTATATAAAGCTATGAGCCAAGTGGTATCTATCCATTATGTCGGTAGATAATTGCTTTAGAGTAGCAGTCATAAGTACTTCTCCGTGATCGTCAAAGATACCTTCGCGATTCTCTGTCATATCATTTGAATTAACAGGCTTTAAAATATATTCTACTACATTAAGCTTGATTGCGTTGTGAGCATATTCTAAATCGTCAAATCCGGAAAATATAATGATTTTAGTAAGAGGGTATTTTTCAGCTAACTCTTCACCTAGCTCTAATCCGTCCATAAATGGCATCATTATATCAGTCATTACCACATCAGGATTAAGCCTTTCCACTAACTCTAGAGCTTCCTTGCCATTTTCAGCACTGCCCACAATTTCAAAACCAAGATCATTCCACTTTATTTTGTTTATTATACCTTCTCTTATCTCTACTTCGTCATCCACTAGTATTACTGTATACATATCTGCCTCCCGATATATAAGCGTATTATTGCTAATATTGTATCAACAAAAAAAGAAGACGTTTGGGAGACGTCTTCTTATATGAGGGGATTGAAAAAATATTGTGTTGGGGATTATTATGCTGTATTTATAATATAATAAGTTAGCCCTTTGTTCCATACAAAATCTTTCGGAAAAAATACAAAAAACTTTTACATTTTATTTAATCAGGCCTTATCTAATATATGTTAGATATAATACGTATATGCTATTGAGTTACAGGTATAAAATGAAGGTATGTTCATGCAGCTGTAAAATGAAAATAGAGAAGCAAGGGATGGTCTTTGGCTATTTTGTATGCACAATCCCGATATTTTACGTACAGTTTGTGCTATTTTCATATAAAAAACTTAAAAACATTAAAAATTCTTAGACAAAGTGTAGGAAAAAACCTTAAGTAAATCCTTGTTTCTCAAAAGTTTATCCTATGTATTCTTTTGTCTGTGATTGATATAATTCCCTTGTAATCAGTTAGCCAGATACATAATTCGGCGATGAAATAACAGGAGGAATAAATATGAAAAAAAGAATTTTAGGTTTAGTAATGAGCGTAGCTCTAGTGGCTACTATGTTAGCAGGTTGTGGCTCTACAAATGGTAACACAGGAGCTGCAGGCAGTGAAGATGCTAAAGAGACAACAGAAGCAGCAAAGAAAGATTCTGGTTCAGAGGATACCGCAGAAGGATGTCCAGGAGTAGATGGATTAAATGTAGGTATCTGTATTTACAAGTTTGATGATAACTTTATGACATTGTATAGAACAGAGCTACAATCATACTTAGAAGCTGGTGGAGCAACAGTATCTGTAATGGATGGTAAGAATGATCAAGCAGAGCAGACAAATCAGATTCAAAACTTTATTACACAAGGTGTAGACGTATTAATAGTTAACTTGGTTCAAGCTTCAGCAGCAGAGCAGATTGCAGATCAATGTAAAGCAGCTAATGTACCAGTAGTATTTATTAACCGTGAGCCAGAAGAGACTGAAGAAGCTAGATGGGCTGATGAAGGAATTCAGGCAACTTATGTTGGTGCTGATGCCAGACAATCAGGTACATTCCAAGGTGAAATTATAGCAGATTTAGCTGATAAGGGTGATGTAAACGGTGATGGTACTGTAGGCTATGTAATGGTTATGGTAGATCCAGAGAACGTAGATGCACAATATAGAACAGAATTCTCTATTAAGGCATTAGAGGATGCAGGAGTTAAAGTAGAAAAGGTTGATGAGCAACGTGGTGACTGGGATCAGGCAAAGGGTCAAGAGATTACAGCAAATGCTTTAACAGCAAATGGTGATAAGATTGATGTTATCTTCTGCAACAATGACGCAATGGCATTAGGTGCATTACAAGCTATAGAGTCAGCAAACAGAACAGTAGGTAAGGATATATACTTAGTAGGTGTAG
>CAZOUU010000060.1:0-8862 GCA_964583045.1 uncultured Lachnospiraceae bacterium
TCCTTGTCTAATAGATGCATATATTTAAAGCTGTTACATTTGTTTCTAAATGTATCTAATCGTCTTCCATACCTATTATATTCATCTAAGCTCTTAGCCCCAGTACTAATTCCATAGTCCATAGATGCCATAACTATATATGATGGAGATGTCGTCTGAAATCTATGAATCATCTTCTCTAACTTCTCGCTTAGCTTGAGCAGCTCTGTAGCATCTACTCCTCCTAAATAATCCTTACTTATATGAATGACTGCCCCTTGATTAAGCACTGGCATAGTCTTATGAAGACTCTCTATAACTATGTCCCCTCCGCTCCTTAATGCTGACTCTGGGAAATATGTTCCATACTGAAAATGTGCTCCGTGGGCAGCATCTACTATTAACGGAACCTTATAGCTATGTGCCACCTTACTTATGCCCTCTATATCTGATACTACTCCTTCATACGTGGGGGATACTATAACCACCCCATCTATATCGGGGTTATGTTCCAAGATATTATCTACGGCTGAGGCTGTAAGCTCACCCGATATGGTCCCCTCTTCTACTAGCTCTGGATATACATATACTGGCTCTATTCCCAATATATCTAAAGCATTATATACTGATTTATGACAGTTTCTAGCTATCAGTAATCTGCTGCCCCTAAAGGCCACCGTCGCTATAGCTGATAATATACCGCAGGTGCTTCCATTAACTAAATAATAAGTATTATAAGAACCATATATACCCCTTGCTCTTTCTAAGGATTGCTTTATTATACTCTCTGGACATTGCAAATCATCTACCCCTGGTACCTCCGTTACGTCATAAGCATAGGGATTAATAAGCTGATTCTTCATTCTTCTTTTATGTCCTGGCATATGCCATGGGTATTTATCACTATGACAATATTCTATTAGTCCTTCATATATTCCTTTATTATCCATATATTCTCCTACTGCATCTATTCTTCCTCTACCCAAGGAGGCGAATTATATTGGAAAATAGCCATATGCATATAACATATGGCTATCCCTAATTTCTCTAATATATTACTATCTATCTGCTGCTTTTTCTGTAAAATAAGCATCTAATCCATCTGCTATACCTGTAGCCATCTTACCCTGATATACTGTGTCAGACAGATTCTGATCCTCTGTAGGATTAGACATAAATCCGCACTCTATTATAGATACTGGTACTTGAGACCAATTAATACCACTCATAGTATCTGTCTCCTGCACTCCTACATTTCTTGCACCTGTAGTCTTAACCATATTGTTTAACACTTGGCTGCTTAGTGCCTTACTATCTCCATATATGCCGCTGCAATATGGATTATTAGCTGTAGGACACATAGTTAATATACCACTGGCACCTGAGTCCTCTGAGCCATTGCCATGGATTCGTAAAAATGCATCTGCATTGGCATCATTGGCTATCCTTGCTCTCTCAGAGTTACTTATATTCACATCATTAGTCTCTCGGGTCATAATTACTGTATAGCCTCTCTTCTCTAGCTCCGTCTTAAGCACCATACTAAACGTAAGAGTAAACTTATATTCAGAGATACCCGTAGCTACTCCCTTTGTTCCACTAGATACTTTGGCTTTTGTTTCGCTGGCACCTGGTCCTATAGGCTCCTTCTCAGAGTTACCTTGCTCTTGATGTCCTGGATCTATAACTATCACCTTACCATATCCCGGCTGACTAAGCTGCTTAGTTCTTAAATCTATAGTATCCACTATGGTCTGCCAGCTGCTCAATCCCTTTGATGCATCTAGATAATTCTCTTCGGCTATATAATCTTCTACCTTAGTCTTATAACTATTAATGTTAGCTTTCTCCGCTGCTGTAGCATTTGTTATGCTTGCCGCTGATAATTCATTATACTGTTCTGATACTAATGTAACATTATTATTCTCTATATTTACCAGAAAAGCATCTATCTTACCTACTATGCTCTTTGTAAGCTCTACATCCACATCCTCTACTGCCTGTGACAACACTCCCAGATATTGGTCAAATGTGGTTTTATCTGTATTACTAAATATATATTTATCATATGCCTTACTATAATTATCATAAGAATTCGTATAAGCTTCTATATCACCACTTGCCTTTACTATGCTGGTTACTAATGTATCTAGCCTGGCAACTATATCCTTACCTGCTGCTACATTTACACCCTCTATAGCCTCATTAAGCTGTGTAACTAAGCTATCATACTCCGATTTATTAGCTGCCGATATCTTCACGTTCTCCACGCGTTCTGCATAATCATCTCTAGCTTCTTCAAGTGCATTTATGTTAATGTTCTTATTTATATAGAATAATACAATACCTCCAATAAGAACAAACAATATAAGTGCTATAAAGATAAATATAGCCGCAACCTTTGATTTACTTTTCTTGTTCTCATTTTCTTCTATGTCTACTACCGTCATACTATACATATCCTCCTAAATCTTGATATATTATAACATTCAAACTCTTAAAATACTAGCAATTATATCTTAAGATAATCTATCTATTAACATATTTTAACCTGTGTGTTAAAATGTATCTATTAACAGGGAGGATATATTATGGAACAGAAATTGCACAGAACCTATATGGAGAGTCTGCTTTATCCCGAGGACAACCCATTTTCTGAAAAGATAGCTCAATTCGAGCAGATACTTATGCTATATCAATGTGGTATCAAGGAGATAAAAACGAAACTTCAGATTTTAAGCGAAGACTTAACCGTACGCTACAAACGCAATCCTATAGAATTCATTAAGACCAGAGTTAAGAAGCCTCAAAGCATAGCTGAGAAGCTAGTAAGAAAAGGTCTTGAACCCACTGTGGAAAATATACAAATGAACCTATATGATGTAGGTGGTATACGAGTCGTCTGCTCCTTTATAGATGATATCTATGCCGTAGCAGATATGCTAACAAAGCAAACTGATATTACGCTTATAGAGATGAAGGACTACATAAAGAACCCTAAGCCGAATGGCTATCGCAGTCTTCATCTTATTGTGTCTGTACCGGTATTCTTATCAGATAAATCAGTAGACACCATTGTGGAAGTCCAGATTAGAACTATTGCTATGGACTTTTGGGCTAGCCTCGACCATCAATTAAAATATAAAAAGGATGTACCTGATGCACAGGATATAGAGAAAGAACTTGCACTTTGTGCTAAGGTTATCGCCTCTACAGATATAGATATGCAACGTATTATGAACCGTATCTATCCAGAACATGAGTTATCAAAAGTAAGCAAGGATGTATTGTAATAATACATCCTTGCTTTATATTTAGAATCTTATCTTAGTTCCTGTAGCACCTCTCTTAGCCAGCTTTATTCTAGTAAATGGTATTACCTGATCATCATAGACAAATTCTGATTTTGTAGGACCTGCTTTACATACTACTACCTCATCCTCATCCTTCAGCTTCATACCTTTTACACCTACTGCTGTCTTCTTAAGAAGGTTTATCTCATCTGCTCTATATCTAATATATACACCATGCTTCGTTCCCATAACCACGTCATCATTTTCTTTAACGCTGCTTACTGCTATGACCTTTGCATCCTCTGCTAGTTTAGTTGCATCTATAGTTTTCTTAGCAGCTTCTAAAGAAGCACCCTCTATACGTTTAACCATACCATTGCTATTAGCAAATAATAACGTACTAGCGGCTACATTTTCAAAGGAATCCACATATACCACCTCTTCATCACTGCTGCAATTAGTTATATTCTCTAGTGGTATACCCTTTTCCTTGTACTTGGTAATAGGTATATCTAGAACCTTTATGCGATGCAATTTACCATTATCCGTAAATATACACAATCTATCTAGATTCTTAATCTTAATTACATATCTAAAGTCTTGCTCTACACCCTCAGCATTTCTCTGGTAGGTAGCCTCATCTATAGCCTTCACATATCTGAATCTATCCACTAATACATAATAATCCTGTTCCTTTATCTCTTCCTTCTTAATGACTATCTCCTCGGCGTTAGATATAACTGTCTTTCTAGGAGTATCATATTTCTTCTTAATCTCTCTAAGCTCAGACTGCATCTTTTTCTTAAGCTTAGTTGGACTACCTAATAAGCCTTCATAGGTTTTAATATTAGCTAATATCTCATCATATTCTTTTCTTAAGGCTTCTATCTCTAAGCCAATTAGCTTCTGCAAACGCATCTCTAATATGGCCGTAGCCTGTCTCTCAGTAAAATGTAATTCCTCTGCAGCCTTTTCAGATTCTTTATGCTTAAATCTAATAGGCTCTGTAACACCATTTATCAAACAAGCCTTAGCATCCTTTAGATTCTTTGCACCCCTTAATATCTCTATTATAAGGTCAATGACATCGTAGGCTCTTATAAGACCTTCTCTTATCTCCTTCTTCTCTAATTCCTTGTCAAGAAGATATTGATACTTCTTAGTATTTACATCAATCTGGAAAGCCACAAAATATTTAATAGCATCCTTTAAGGATAATAGCACTGGCTTCTTATCAAGTACTGCCAGCATATTTACGCCAAAGGTATCCTCTAGTCTGGCCTTCTTATATAGCAAATCTATATTCCTTTGTACATCAGCACCACGCTTTAATTCTACTATAATTCTGATACCATCCTTATCAGAGGTATTTCTTATATCTACTATATCACTGGTAACCTTGTTTCTAACTAAATCCGCTATATCCGTCATAAACTTATCTATAGAACCAATCATAGTATATGGAATCTCAGTGACTACCAGATTTGTTCTGCCATTTCTACCCTCTTCTACCTCTACCTTACCTCGAATACGTATCTTACCCTGACCAGTTTCATATATGCCTAGTAAATCTCTCTGATTTGCAACTATACCACCAGTGGAGAAATCCGGTCCCTTCACATACTCCATAAGCTCTTCCACTGTAATTCTAGGGTTAGATATATATGCATCTGTTGCATCTATTACTTCTCCCAGATTATGAGTAGGTATCTTACAAGCCATACCTACGGCTATACCTTCTGCTCCTGTTATAAGAAGATTAGGCACCTTTACAGGTAATACCTCTGGTTCTACCTCTGATTCATCAAAGTTAGGTATGAAATCTATTATATTTCTATCTAAGTCCTTTAGATATACCTCTTCTGATAACCTAGATAATTTCGCCTCTGTGTAACGCATAGCAGCGGCTCCATCACCTTCTATAGAACCAAAGTTACCATGACTGCTAACTAGTGGATAATTAAGTGACCATTCCTTAGATAAATTAACCATAGCCTCATATATAGAACTATCTCCATGAGGATGATATTTACCCATAGTATCACCAACTATACGAGCTGACTTCTTAAATGGTCCATCATTCTTAAGACCTAGCTCCTTCATAGCATATAATATTCTTCTTTGAACTGGTTTCATACCATCTCTAGCATCTGGCAATGCTCTAGCTACGATTACACTCATAGCATAATCTATGTATGAGGATTGCATCTCATCGGTAAAATTAACTGCTACTATATTTTCTTCTATAGGTTTGTCCTGCTGTTTCTTAGCCATACATGTACCCCTTATCTATATTCTACAAATCTAAATTAGCTTCTCTTGCATTCTCAGTTATAAATGCCTTTCTAGGTGGAACCTCACTTCCCATTAAGACCTCAGTTATAGCATTGGCATTATAACCATCCTCTATCTCTATACGCTTCATCATTCTAGTGGCCGGGTCAAGTGTGGTCTCCCATAATTGGTTAGCATCCATCTCACCTAGACCTTTATAACGCTGTACAGATAAGTTACCTGGATGCTCTAGCTTATATTCCTCTAAGGCTCTATCATCATATAGGTATACATCCTTTTTCTTCTTACCTACACCCTCCTCTACCTTATACAAAGGTGGCATAGCTCTATATATTTTGCCTGCATATAATAGCTCAGGCATAAATCTATAGAAAAATGTAAGTAACAAGGTAGATATATGAGCTCCATCCACATCCGCATCCGTCATAATAACTATCTTGTCATAGTTGAGCTTAGATATATCAAAATCATTACCATAGCCCTGTAAAAATCCACATCCAAAAGCATTAATCATAGACTTAATCTCTGCATTGGCAAGAACCTTTTCTATGGATTGTTTCTCTACATTAAGTATCTTACCTCTTATAGGAAGTATAGCTTGGGTTCTTCTATCTCTGGCAGTCTTTGCAGAACCACCAGCGGAATCTCCCTCTACTATAAATATCTCGCACTCTTCAGACTTACTAGATTCCTGCTTAGCAAGCTTGCCATTACCTTCAAAAGCAAACTTCTTATCAGCTATATTTGTTCTAACCTTTTCCTCGGCTTTACGAATTTTTGCGGATTTCTCTGCACAGGCTATAATAGCCTTAAGGGTTTCTAGATTTCTATCAAAATATAGCTGAGACTCCGTATTAACTACAGAGGTCATAGCCGTTCCCACATCTGGATTATCCAGTTTAGTCTTAGTCTGTCCCTCAAATCTAGGGTCTGGATGCTTAACAGATATAACTGCTGTCATACCATTTCTAGTGTCATTACCTGTAAAGTTAAGGTCTTTTTCCTTTAATATACCTAGTTCTCTTGCATACTGATTAATCATCTTTGTATAGCCATTTTTAAAACCCGATATATGAGTACCACCTTCGATGGTACTGATGTTATTACAAAATCCTAATATATTTTCACCAAATTCGTTAGTAAACTGATAAGCCACTTCCATGAATATACCATCTTTTTCGCCTTTAAAATATATAACATCATGAATAGTCTCTTTATCCTTATTAAGCTCTGCTATAAATCCTACTATACCTTCTGGCTCATGGTAAGTAACAGGCTCTTCCCCATCTCTCTCATTCTCAAATATAAGCGTTAGTTCGGGATTCAAATATGCTGTCTCATGAAGTCTTTGTTTAATAGAGGACGCTTTAAATTTAACTGTGTCAAATATAGTCTTATCTGGAATAAAGCTTACCTCTGTTCCTGTCTTTCTCGTCTTTCCTAGTACTGGCAGCTTCTTGTCTATAAGCTTCATAGTAGGTTTACCATACTCGTAGCTATCTACACTTATAACTCCATCCTTCATAATCTTTACATCCATACGAGCGGATAAAGCATTTACTACTGAAGATCCAACACCATGTAGACCACCAGAAGTCTTATAAGAACTATCGTCAAACTTACCTCCCGCATGAAGTGTGGTAAATATCACTCTCTCCGCAGGCACTCCCATCTTATGAAGATCAACTGGGATACCTCTACCATTATCTCTAATTAATGCTGAACCATCTTTTCTAATAGATACATATATCTCACTACAATATCCAGCCAAATGCTCATCTACACTATTATCAACTATCTCGTATATAAGGTGATTTAGTCCTTTAACCGACGTAGAACCTATATACATACCCGGTCTTTTTCTAACTGGATCTAGTCCCTCTAATACAGTTATATTTTTTGCACTGTAACTCATATATACCTCTCCTTTGTCTAGTCAATCCCTAAGGCATCCGACTTTTACATTAGTTCTTTCTAAATTCTAACAATTCCAAGCCTTCATTATTCTCTAATACAGTTCTTATAGTCCACTCATTAGTAAATAATAACAATGTATTTTCCTTCATATCCTTAACCTTCTTTACATCATTTACACGTTTTAGCTTAGTCACATCGGTAGTTGGATCTCCTATCCATCTTATATAATTATATGGCAAGGTTTCTAATCTTATCTCACAGCCATATTCATTTTCCAATCTATATTTAAGTACATCAAATTGTAGTACACCTACAACACCTACTATAATCTCCGACATACCCGCTGTATATTCCTGGAATATCTGTATTGCTCCTTCTTGAGCAATCTGAGTAACACCTTGTACAAATTGTTTACGTTTCATAGTATTAAGCTGAACCACTCTGGCAAAATGCTCTGGGGCAAACGTAGGAATACCTTCATATGCATATTTTTTTCCTGGTGTAGTTATAGTATCGCCTATGGAAAACATACCTGGGTCAAACACACCTATAACATCTCCTGCATAAGCCTCCTCAACTATCTTTCTATCCTGAGCCATAAGCTGTTGAGGTTGTGATAGCTTCATCTTTCTCTTACCCTGTACATGATATACCTCTTTACCAGCCTCAAACTTACCTGAACATATTCTCATAAAAGCTATTCTATCTCTATGAGCCTTATTCATATTTGCCTGTATCTTAAATACAAAGCCTGAAAATGACTCCTCTATAGGATCGATAATTCCTTCATCAGACATCCTAGGTAGCGGTGAACTAGTCATATTTAGAAAGTGCTTTAGAAATGTCTCTATACCAAAGGTAGTTAATGCCGAACCAAAAAATACTGGAGATAATTCACCCCTACTAACAGCCTCCTGATCAAATTCCTCTGAAGCACCATCTAGAAGCTCTATCTCCTCTATTAATTGACTATATAGGTCATCTCCTATGACCTCTTTAAGCTTAGTATCCTCTACAGATAAATCTGTCTCTGCCGCCTTCTTAGCACCACCAGTAGACACTGCCTCAAACATAGATACCAGCCTGCTATCTCTTTCATACACTCCCTTAAAGCTCTTACCTGAACCTATAGGCCAGTTAATTGGACAAGTCTTAATACCTAATACATTTTCTATATCATCTAATAATTCAAATGTATCCTTAGCATCTCTATCCATTTTATTGATAAATGTAAATATAGGAATATGTCTCATAACGCATACCTTGAATAATTTAATAGTCTGCGCCTCAACACCCTTAGATCCATCTATAACCATAACTGCTGAATCTGCAGCCATAAGTGTACGGTAAGTATCCTCCGAGAAATCCTGATGTCCCG
>CAZOUU010000061.1:0-8669 GCA_964583045.1 uncultured Lachnospiraceae bacterium
AGGTTTGGTAATGATGGTAAATATAGGGTAGAGAGTGCTAAAATGCTAGCCACATTGTTACATGGTATGAAGGGCACGCCGTATATCTACCAAGGCGAAGAAATAGGTATGACTAATGTAAGCTTTGATTCCATAGAAGAGTATAGGGATATAGAAATTATTAATATGTATAAGGATAGGATATCTAAGGGAGAAAATCATAATACCATTATGAAGTCTATCCATCTAAAGGGAAGAGATAATGCTAGAACGCCTATGCAGTGGAATGATAAAAAACATACTGGATTCAGTGAAGCAACCCCATGGATAGGGGTTAATCCTAATTATGTAGCTATAAATGTGGAAAAAGCCCTTGCAGATAATCAGTCAATACTCTATCATTATAAGAGACTAATAGATTATCGAAAGAAAAATGAAGTTATAGTTTATGGTGATTTTACGTTACTGCTAGAGGATAGCAACCAAATCTTTGCTTATATGAGAGAATATAAGCATAGAGTAGTAGTTGTTGTATGCAATTTTACCGAGAAGGATGTAGAAGCAAAGGTATTTGAAGCTTTGCCAGAGGAATATAAAGCAAGCAGCAGCAAGCTTGTAATTAGCAATTATTTAGACCGTATTACGGAATTGAAAAATATAAAGCTTAGGCCATATGAGGCAATTATGTATGAACTAGTATAAGCTATATTCGCAATGGGGATAAGGAGGGAATATATGCATAGTATTTTAATTGTAGATGATGAGAAAATAGAACGCAATGGAATTAGATTTCTTATTAAAAAATTAAATATAGAACTAACAGTATATGAAGAGGTAAATGGTAAGGCAGCTTTAGATTTCCTAGAGGAGAATACAGTAGACATACTACTTACGGATGTTAAGATGCCATTTATTGATGGAATAGAATTGATTAAACAGGCGGCTCCCTTATATCCAGATATGAAGATGATTATTTTCAGTGGTTATAGCGAATTTGAATATGCTAAATTTGCTATGAAAATGGGTGTTACAGATTACATTTTAAAACCAGTTAATCCGGAGGAATTTTCTAAGACACTTACCAAGGTTATAGATGATTTAGAAGAGAGAAGGCTTAGAAAATCACTAGAGGAAGAGACTATGAGCTTTATGAAGGAGCATATATTATACTCCCTTATAAATGGAAACTCTGTAGAAGAGGTATTGTTAAAAGCTGGTAAGTTTGTAAATTTGGATGCAATCAATAATTATGGACGAATGATGTTGATAGAAACCAATGATGATTTTTTTGCCAGAATAGGAGAAGCTATAGGAGATATTATTAAAGAAAGTATAGGAGCGAATTTGCAATATCTTAATATGAATCCTCAACAGAGTATTCTACTCTACAACCAAGGTATGAATATAGATTATCTACGTATTGCTAAGAATATAGTAGATATTCTTAAGGATAAGTATGATGAAGATGCATATATAGCTATAGGAGATGAATTTGAAGAGGGTGCAAGAGGATTAGCTAGAGAGTTTGATGATTTAGAGGAGCTTATGGAGAATAAGTTCTATCAAACCAGTGTTCATGTCTATACACATAATAATGAAAGTGATACCAATGTATTTGTACAGATTGATGATGATACTCTTATGAAGCAGATGAAACAGGATATTAAGATGAAGGATATAGGTAATCTTAAAAAGCATTTTGAGAATCTATGTGAGAAATATAGAAACCAAACATCTTTTTCACAGGTATATGTAAAGTTTATATTCTCAAATCTGCTAAAGGATTTTTATGGAAATCTGCCTAATGTAAATGAACAGGAATTAGATAAAGAGATAGATAGACTATATTGTTCTACGGATTTTGACAGTGTAATGAAAATAGTTAATATTAACATAAAACGTCTAGAGGAGGCGTTTGCCTATAATCCTCAGATGCTCCATAGAGAGATAGAATCTATAAAAACATATATATATGAGAACTATGATAAGGAATTAAGCGTAGATCAGTTAGCGGAGCAGGTATTTATGGCACCTAGTTATCTAAGCCATGTATTTAAGAAGGAGACAGGACAAAACCTTAGTAAATTTATAAAATCCTATAGGATGGAAAAGGCTAAGGAGATGTTAGAGGAAACACATAATAAGATAGTAAATATAAGCTATGCAGTAGGATACAGTAATGTATCTTATTTCTGCCAAAGCTTTAGAGAGTATTTTGGAGTTAGCCCACAAAAGTTTAGAGATCAGGGAGATGCAGATGAGGGAATTTCGTAGAGTTATACTTAAGAAAATTAAAGATATGAAATTCAGACACAAGCTTATAGGTACATTTTTCGTTATAGGTATCATTCCTATGCTTGCATTGGGTATATTTTCCTATACTCAGACTAAGAAGCTACTGGTACAGCAGGAGGAGAATAATATACACGACTTCATAACCCAATCAGCTATGAGTATGGATAATCAACTTCAGATATACAATAATTTATCTGATTATATAGCTTATAACCAGACTATATCACAGGTTATCAGCTATGATTATGATAATTACTATGATATGTATGATCAATTTACGACAGTGTTAGATCCTATGCTAGCCTCTGTTAAATATTTTAATGATGATGTGAATAAGCTTACGGTGTATACACGTAATGATATCGTAAAGCATGATACCACCTTAGCTCCCATTAGCGAGATAGAAGGTAAGTCGTGGTTTGAACAGGTTATGGCAGATAGTAATAGAACTAATAAATGGGTAGTGGATGAAGAAAATAAAACGGCATTCTCTGTTAGAAAAATGCCTTTGCTTGAAGATTTAGATAGTAGAGGTGTGTTATACATAAATGTGGATTATAATAAGTTATTTGATTCCTTTTGCCAGATGAGCAGTGGAAACTATGGAGTATATATATTTGATGATGATGGAAATACCATATATTCATATCACGAGTTTGAAGATGATGCTAATGATCTTGTATTAGACGAAAAACAGTTATATGAGGAAAAGGGAAAAGCGGATAATGGTGATAAGACGAACTATGCGATAGTAGAGGATGAGACCTCTCTTGGCTGGAGGGTAGTACTATATAAGCCTAATAAAGCTATAAATAATTCCATATTTTCAATTATTATATTAATAGTAGTAGTTACTATTTGTTGTATATTAGTTTCGTCCGCTATATCGGCGTACTTATCTAGGGTAATGGTAAATGATATAGAAAAATTAACTAATAATATGAATGAAGTTGAAGCAGGAAACATGGAGATAACAGTAACTAGTGATGCTAGAGACGAGATAGGTAATCTAATTAGAGGCTTTGGAAATATGATTACTAGAATTAATCAGCTTATTAATGAGGTATATAAAGGGAAGATATCTCAAAAGGAGTCAGAAATGAAAGCCTTACAAGCCCAGATAAATCCGCATTTTCTATATAATTCATTATCACTAATAAATTGGAAGGCATTGGAGACTAATCAACAGGATATTAGTAGACTTACATTGTTACTATCTACGTTCTATAGAACAGCCCTTAACAGAGGTAAGAATATATTATCTATTAGGGATGAGCTTAGTAATATGAAATCATATATGGACATACAGTTGATGATGCATGACGAAGCCTTTGAGGTGGTGGTGGATTTTGATGAGGAGTTAATGGAATACTCTACACTTAATCTTCTCTTACAACCGCTGGTAGAAAATGCCATAGACCATGGTATAGATATGCTAGAAGAAGGAAATGGCATTATAAGTATTATAGGACGAAGCGACAAAGAGGATATACTTATGACGGTTTCTGATAATGGTGTGGGTATGTCTAAGGAACAAGCCGAGAAGATACTTACACTGGAATCTAAGGGATATGGTGTAAGAAATGTACAAGAGAGAATAGTGCTGTTTTATGGTGCTGAATATGGACTTACAGTGGATAGTGAAGAAGGAGCTGGAACTTCTATTACCATTAGAATTCCTAAAAGAAAAATGTAAAATATGCGAATGCTTTATTAAGAACATGGTTGCAGTATTATTGTAGACATGTTCTTTTTTTATGTTATTTTGTATAAACGCAAAAAAGCAACATATTTCAAAGATACCTTATATTTACCGAAATGGTTCCTCTGAATATAATTATATATAGGTAAAGCGTAACAAAAAAATAAACGCATATCATAATAAGGAGGAAAAAATTATGAGAAAATCTAAACAGATTTTAGCCCTAGCTATGGCAGCTATGATGGGAGTAGGCTTAGTTGGATGTGGTTCTGCAAATACAGCTAAAGATGCAACAGAAGGAAAGAATACAGAGGCAGCAGCTTCTGACGAGAAAACACCAGTTGAAACAAAAGATGTTTCATTGTTAGTATGGGGCCCTCAAGAGGATCAAGCACCAGTTGAAGGATATGATGATGGTATCTTAAAAACTATGTGTGATAAGTTCAATGAAGAGCATCCAGAGTGGAATATAACTTTTGAATATGGAGTATGTTCAGAAGGTGATGCAAAGGATGTAGTTACTAAGGATGTTGCTTCAGCAGCTGATGTATATATGTTTGCAAATGACCAAATTCCTATTTTAGTTGATGCTGGAGCATTAGCTCAATTAGGAGGTACTACAGTAGAAGATTTAAAGTCTAGCCAAGCAGAGTCAATGGTTGGTTCAGTAACCTATAAAGATGGTATATATGGTGTTCCATTTACTTCAAATACATGGTTTATGTATTATGATAAGAGCAAATACAGTGAAGATGAGGTTAAATCCTTAGATACTATGATGGGCAAGGATTTAGGCAGCGGAATGACAAATTTTGCTTTCCCTCTTGACAACAGCTGGTACATAGCTTCTTTCTACTATGCAGCAGGTGGTCAGTTATACGGAGATGGAACTGATGCATCAGCAGGCTGTAATTTTGATAGTGAAGATGGTATAGCAGTTACTAAGTATCTTGCTGATTTAGCAGGAAAGAATACTTTCTCTTGTGAAAAAGAGGGTAGTTCAATAGCTAAATTCCAAGAAGGTAAGTTAGGTGCGTATTGTTCAGGTTCATGGGATGCTGAAGCTATTAAAGAAGCTTTAGGTGAGAACTTCGGTGTTACTAAGATACCTACAATTAATATTAATGGTAAAGATTGTCAGATGAAATCATTTGCAGGAAGTAAAGCCATCGGTGTTAATCCACAATGTAAGGATCCAGAAGTTGCAGTAGCTTTAGCAGCTTATCTTGCAGGTGAGGAATGTCAACAAATCAGATTTGAAACTAGAGGAATTGTTCCAACAAACACTAAAGTAATCAGCACTGATGCAGTTCAAGCTGATGAAGTTGCAGGTGCACAAGGCCTTGAGATAAATGATGCAGCTATAGTTCAACCTATGTTATCTGAAATGGGTACTTATTGGACTCCAGCAGAGACAATGGGTAAAGAGATTGTCCAAGGAGATGTAAATGCGGATAATGCAGCTGATAAGACTAAAGCAATGGTTCAAGGTATAATAGGTAAGTAGATATATAATAGGTAGGCGAGGCTTATAATATAAGTAAAGTAATGATTATAAGCTTCGCTATTACTTAAAAATCTTAGTCTATGAAAGGAGAGGAGACCTATGTCAAAAAAGGAAAAGAAAGTACATGATATAAGGCAGGTATCTGTAGCTAAGGCACTAGTAAAAGGAGATATATTTACTAAAATGTCAGCTATTATAATGGGTCTTGGAAATATAGTTCGTGGTCAGATAATAAAAGGTTTACTATTTTTAGCTATGGAGATCGGTTTTATTTTCTTTATGATGGGAAGTGGAGTCGAATTTCTTAGAGGGTTCATAACATTAGGTACAGAATCAGGCGGAGAAGTCTTTAATGAAGCAAAGCAGATATATGAATATACGCAAGGCGATAATTCTATGCTTTGTTTGTTATATGGAGTATTTACCATATTTATAATTACTATGTTTATTGTGGTATGGATGGGAGCATTGAAATCCTCTTATGAAGCTTTCTTGTGTAAAAAAGCAGGAAAGAAAGTACCTAAGTTTATAGATGATGTTAGAGCTTTGTTTGATAAAAATATACATAAGACCTTACTTACCTTACCTATAATATGCGTTATTATATTTACAATAATGCCATTAGTATTCATGATAAGTATGGCTTTTACAAATTATGATAGAAATCATCAGCCACCAGGAAAATTATTTGATTGGGTTGGACTTGCAAATTTCAAGAAAATATTTGATGCCAATAGTGGATTAGGAACAGCCTTTTGGCATGTGCTTGGCTGGACATTAGTATGGGCGATATTTGCTACAGCCCTTAACTATGCGTTAGGTATTATGTTAGCTTTAATAATAAATAGAAGAGATACAAAGGCAAAGGGCTTCTGGAGATTTATATTTGTATTATCGATAGCAGTACCACAGTTTGTATCCTTATTAGTAGTAAGAACTATGCTACAGCCAGAAGGTGCAGTAAATGTAGCCTTAAGCAATTTGGGAATTATATCTTCCAGCTTACCGTTTTGGACAGATGCTACTTGGGCAAGAATAACTATAATAGTAGTAAATCTATGGATTGGTATTCCGTTTACGATGCTTCAGACAACTGGAATATTACAAAATATACCAGCAGAATTGTATGAATCAGCAAAAATAGACGGAGCAAGCGCATTTAAGACATTCGCTAAAATTACATTGCCTTATATGCTATTTGTAACAACACCATATCTTATAACTCAGTTTGTTGGAAATATAAATAACTTTAATGTAATATATCTGCTAACCAAAGGTACTCCAGCATGTATGGAATATCATAATGGTACAGCAGGAAAAACCGACCTGCTTGTTACTTGGCTTTATAAGTTAACTATAGATTTAAAGGATTATAACTACGGAGCAGTAATTGGCATATTAGTATTTGTTCTTTCAGCAGTATTTTCGGTTGTTGCTTATAGGAAGACAGGATCATATAAGAATGAGGAGGAATTTCAATGATAGCAAAAAGAAAAAGTTATTCAGTAAAAAGAAGAGCAACCAATGTAGCTGTTCATATATTCCTTACATTATTATCTATAGTATGGGTTGCACCTATACTATGGGTTATTATGACCTCATTTAGAGCAGGAAAAGGATCCTATACTACTACATTTTTCCCCAAGGCATTAACCCTATCTAATTACACTGCATTGTTCTCAGATACAGCCGTCTTTAACTTCCCTAGATGGTTTGGAAATACATTTTTTGTAGCTATATTTTCTTGTATACTAGCTACCTTTTATTTAGTATCTATCGCATTTGTTATGTCAAGGCTAAGATTCAAAAGCAGAAAGCCTATACTAAATATAGCTTTGGTGTTAGGTATGTTCCCGGGCTTTATGTCTATGATAGCTGTATACTACATAATGAAGGGCATTGGTTTGACAGAAGGAGTATTAAAGCTAGTTGCATTGATTCTATTATACTCAGGCGGTTCTAGTATATTGCAGTTTTATGTAGCAAAAGGATTTTTTGATACTATCCCAAAGGCTATAGATGAAGCAGCATATATAGATGGAGCAACTAAGTGGCAAGCCTTTACTAGAATTATCATACCACTTTCAAAGCCTATTATAGTCTATACTGTGCTTACATCCTTTATGGCACCTTGGATAGACTTTATACTTGCAAAGGTAATAGTTGGTACAGATGCCAAATATTATACAGTAGCTATTGGATTATGGAATATGCTGGAAAAGGAAAATATATACAATTGGTACACCAGATTTGCAGCTGGAGCCGTGTGTGTGTCTATTCCCATAGCGATATTGTTTGTAATAATGCAGCGCTACTATACGGATGGCTTAACAGGAGCAGTAAAAGGATAGCCCCATTAATATAATTGCATATAGATTATCAATAGATTATAATATGAAGTAGTGTGTGGCTTTGTGTTATAATCTATTGGTGTTTACGAGAGGACAATTTTATGAGAAATATTTTAAGAAAAACTATATGTATACTCCTTCTAATAAGTTTAACTGGTTGCAGCGGGGCATCGGATTCAGAAGGAGTTTCTTCTATATATAATGGTAATGAAAATTATGATGAGGATATGGAGTTAGCTAGGACTACGCCTTACGGAAAATACCCAGAGCTTGTAACATATTCACTAGGAAAGATGACAGGTTCGCAAAATTCAAATATGCCAAGCGGAGATACCTATGAGGATAACGCATATACAAGGTATCTAAACAGTATGTTGAACATTCAGAATGAAGATATGTTTGAGGCTAGTGACGACTATGATGATATGGTGGATATGGCTATAGCCACTAATCAGATACCAGATATTATGGTTGTAAGTGATATGGAAACTCTACAAGAGCTAGTAAATGATGATAGGATAGAAGATTTGTCTGAGGTATATGAGAGCTGTGCTAGTGATAAGATAAAAGATATATATAACAGTTATGGAGATACCATATTGGAAAATGTAACATTTAACGGAAAACTTATGGCATTGCCAGAGACAAATATTGAAAATGGACCTAGTATGATATGGCTTAGAAAAGATTGGATGGATAAGCTGGGACTAGAGGAGCCTAAGACAGTGGAGGATGTAACTCACATTGTACAGGAATTTATTGAAAAGGATCCTGGTAATAATGGTGAGGGAAATACTGTAGGCTTAGTATGTGATACAAACCTTACAGGAGAATG
>CAZOUU010000062.1:0-8602 GCA_964583045.1 uncultured Lachnospiraceae bacterium
TTTTCTATGACCTGCAAACATAGCTGCTTCCCATACTTGTCCTTCTTCTATCTCGCCATCTCCTAGCAAGGTATACACTCTATAAGCCTCATTAGATAATTTGGCTGACAACGCCATACCAACTGCTGCTGATATACCCTGTCCAAGTGAACCAGATGACATATCAACTCCTGGTGTATGTTTCATATCGGGATGTCCTTGCAAATAAGCTCCCACATGTCTAAGCTCTATTAAATCCTCTTTGGCGAAGAAGCCTTTCTCTGCTAATGTTGCATAATAAGCTGGTGCTACATGACCTTTTGACAATACAAATCTATCTCTATCTGACTTAGCTGGATTAGTTGGTTCCACATTCATCTCTTCAAAATATAAATAGGTAAATATATCTGCCGCTGATAATGATCCTCCTGGATGTCCCGACTTAGCACTATGTAATGCTGTTACAAGACTTTTTCTAATCTCATTAGCTGTAACCTTTAATTCTAAATTATTCATTAGATTGTCCTTTCTGTACGTATTCTCCATATACCATTGTATTAAAATATAAATATTTTGCAAGCTTTATTTAATAATTAATTTTCTGTCTTAACTAATGTATTATATATTTTAGAACCGTCTACTAAATATGTAGCCTGACTAATCTTATTAGTCTTTGTATCCATGGTGAATATAAGCATGTTTTTAGAGGTTTTACTGTAATAATAGAATAATCCCGATTCACCAGTACCGACCTTTTCACCTAAATTATTATACCTATAATCGTATTGCATAGTCAGATTTTTATCTAATCCAGCCTCAGTAGAGCCTACTCCTACTCCATAGAATAGATATCTTCTATTCTTGGCACTAACACCTAGCACTATATTTCCTTGATACAATACAGCAATCTCATCAGGCACAGCATTTACCATTACACTAGCCGGCATTCCTTCTTTACTTGTAGGTAAATTCTGCAACCAAGTAGTATCTGGTGAAAATGGTGTTTTATATTTAAACTCAGCTTCTAGGGCTTGCTCAGACAGCATACTTACCTCTGTGTTTACAATCTCCGTCTGATCAATATATTCCTTTTTTGCCCACAACCCTACATAAATAACAGCTCCTAATATAGCTAATTTAACTATCCAGCCTATGACCTTTCCTATTGGTATGCCTACACCAGAAGATGTATTACTACTTGGTGTAGATTTAGTCGCTACATAAACTGGCGACTCATCAATATTGGTATTCATTGTACTAGATGCCACAAATCTACTTGTATCCTTTACTGTTTCACTACTCACTACATTACCTTTTTCATCCTTAAGCTGTAAACTCATATCTATTATCCTCCTACATATAATATAAAATGACTCTCTATCCGTAAAAAAGAGTATACTACGTGCAAAACATCATAGTATACTCCCCCTTTAGCATAACTTAAAAGCTAAGTTGTTCAAACACTAGCTTGCCACCATTTTTCTTCTTATTTTCCATAACCTTTAAAACTATCTCATCATAGCTGTCAGATTCTTTCATATCAGCCCGCTCCATATTACTATCCATAGCAGCTATATCTGACACCTTTTCCACTACCTTCATATCAGCATCCTGATTCATATCCAGCTCAACTATATCTGGAGATGACTGTTTTTTAAGAGCTTCCTTTACCTCTGCAACAGGAATAACTTTAGTCTCACCAGTCATCTCCTGCTCATATCTGTCCTCTGAATTCTCGCTGAATACACTATCTAAATCTACTGTAGGAATAGAATCTAATTTCCTAGTAGCACTCATATTTTCAGTTCTAGCTACCTCCTCTGTAGGTATCTTTCCTGTATAATCTAAATAATCCTTACTCATAACAGAGTTCATTATCTCATCTAGCTTAATAGTAGGACTATTATTATATCTTCTAGATTGCTCCTCTTCGATATGCGTATTTTCCACTTCATTAGCATAACTACCGCCTAAATCCTTAGGTGCAATCCTCTCTACCCTATCTTCTTCTATAGGTTCTACTGCAATAACAGCCTTTCCTCTAGATTTATCTGGCACAATACCCACATTTTCTTCTGGTTCTTCATTAATTACAATAGTCGGAATACCTTTATTTATATCTACATTTTTCTCAAAATGCTCTGGCTCCTCTGTAATAACTACTTCCGCTGGCTCATTTTTACTCATATCTACATTTTTCTCAAAATGCTCCGGCTCTTCTGTAATAACTACTTCCGCTGGCTCACTTTTACTCATATCTACATTTTTCTCAAAATGCTTAGGCTCTTCTGTAATAACTACTTCCGCTGGCTCATTCTTGCTCATATCCACATTCTTTACAAAGCTCTTTGGTTCCTCTGTAATAACTACCTCTGCAGGTTCATTCTTACTCATATCCACAACAGGTGTAGTATATGCTTTGTTTGGTTCTTCCTCTATCTTTGCGGCATTAAAATTCATAGAGTATTGCATACTCTCCATCTCTTTTTCGTGTAGCTGTCTAAGCCTTTCATTATACAGTTCCTTAGATACCACTTGACCTATCTCTAATATCTGCTGACATCTATCTTCTTTGTCTAGACGTTTCAACTCACTAAGTAATTCATCCTTGTTCTCCTGCAATTCTCTTGCCTTAGTCTCGAGATTCTGTAATACATTTTCATACTCTCTGCTTACACTCATATATGCATTACTCACCACATCACATATCTCTGTAAGCATCTCGTCAGTATGTACTATAGACGCTACGTACATCTCATCTGCTAAATCAAGAGCATCTATATCTGCTGCATCTGCATCTGCTAAATCAAGAGCTGATACCTGAGTAGCTCTCTTATTAACTCTTATCCTGCTAGCTGTCTGTTCTGCTTCTTTTATAATCTCCTCTGCCTCATGTCTGGCATCACTAATAATCTTACCTTTTTTATCATTAATCTCACGGCAATTCTTTACTTCCATATCCACTGCCGCTTCTAATTCCTCTAATAATTCTTCCATATCATGTCTAGAAACCATCATCTTACCTGGTACAAGTGGTGCACCCTGTGCTGAAGCGACTAAATCTCTCAATTTGTCCATTGCTATTTGTGTTCTACTTTTATCCATAGTGGCCTCCCCTATCATATCCAAACTCATACGTTTTCATTATATCAACAAACACACAATTATTCAAGATTATCTTGACACTACCCATGATAAACATATATAATACTTTAAAGCGTTAAAGTTTTAAACCGCTAAATCTATATTATAAGGAGTTAATTATGGCTATTAAAATTATTCTACTCATTTGCTTTTTTGGTACAATGGTAGGAGTAGGTATCTACTCAAGAAAACACGCAACTAATGTTAATGACTTTGTACTAGGAGGACGTTCTGTAGGTCCTTGGCTTACAGCCTTTGCCTTTGGTACATCTTATTTTTCTTCCGTTGTGTTTGTAGGCTATGCAGGACAATTCGGTTGGAAATATGGTTTAGCTTCCACATGGATAGGTCTTGGTAATGCTCTTATCGGTAGTTTGCTTGCTTGGGTTATACTAGGTAGACGAACTAGAGTTATGACTAATTATCTACATGCTTCTACTATGCCCGAGTTTTTTGGAAAGAGATACGATAGTAAGGCACTTAAAATAGTAGCTTCTATTATTGCTTTTGTATTTCTAGTTCCTTACACTGCTTCTATATATAATGGATTATCACGATTATTTGGTATGGCATTTAACATAGACTACAAGTTGTGTATTATTGTTATGGCTTTACTTACCGGTGTATATGTAATATTAGGTGGCTATATGGCTACTGCTATTAATGATTTCATTCAAGGTATCATTATGTTATTTGGAATATGTGCTGTAATAGTTGCTGTTCTTAATGGTCAGGGCGGTTTTACTGAAGCTGTATTTAAATTATCAGCTATCGAAAGTGATATTCCTGCAACCCTTGGTCAGCAAGGGGCGTTTGCTTCATTCTTTGGTCCTGACGCACTTAACCTTTTAGGTGTCGTAGTTCTTACTTCATTAGGAACCTGGGGATTACCACAGATGGTTCATAAATTCTATACTATAAAAGATGAGAAATCTATTAAAACTGGTACTATTATATCTACTGTTTTTGCTATCATAGTATCTGGTGGTTGCTATTTCTTAGGTGGTTTTGGAAGATTATTTGATGTTCCTGCTATATACAACCCAGATGGAAGTATAGCCTTTGATACCATTGTTCCACAAATGCTATCTACCTTACCAGATATATTGATAGGTATAGTTGTAGTTTTAGTTTTATCTGCATCTATGTCTACATTATCCTCTCTAGTTCTTACATCAAGCTCTACGCTTACCTTGGACTTTTTAAAGGACAATTTCATAAAAAATATGAGTGATAAAAAACAGCTGTTGATTATGAGAATTTTAATTGCATTCTTCATCATAATATCTGTAGTTATAGCTCTTGATCCACCTACCTTTATAGCCCAATTAATGGGTATTTCATGGGGTGCCCTAGCTGGAGCTTTTCTTGCTCCATTCTTATACGGTCTATATTGGAAAAAGGTTACTAAAGCAGCTGTATGGTCAAGCTATGCAGTAGGCGTTGGTCTTACCGTTTCAAATATGTTTTTTAAATTTATAGCCTCCCCAATTAACGCTGGTGCATATGCTATGATTGCTGGTCTTATAATAGTTCCTATAGTAAGTCTAATTAGTCCTAAATTAGATAAGACCTTTACTGATAAGCTATTTACCTGTTACGATGAAGAGGTTAAGGTACATAAGAGTCATTCCTTAGAAGAGTAATTTTAATACTTAAATATATTTTTAGACAGTAAAAACCCTAGGTGATATATGATATCCCTCTTAAGTAGATTTTAGCTATTTGTCTTGTCTGCTTAAAGGAAATCCTATCGATTTGCCTAGGGTTTTCTATATTTTAATTTAATTTTAGGAGCTTAATCCATTTCACCTTGAAGAGCATCATAGCCCTCTTCACCAGTTCTTACTTTTACTACATTTTCTACATCATATACAAATATCTTACCATCACCAATATTACCTGTATATAATGCTGTCTTAGCAGCTTCTATTACTTTTTCTACTTGTACTGCACTCACTATCACTTCAACCTTTACTTTAGGAAGAAGTACCACATCTATCTCAGCACCACGATACATCTTAGCAGCACCCTTTTGAACACCACAGCCCAGTACCTGTGTAACTGTTATACCCATAACTCCTATCTCATTAAGAGCATATTTAAGTTCATCAAATTTGCCCTGTTTGCATACGATGGAAACCTTAGATAGCTTAGGTGTACTATCTAAAGAGGTCTCACTCTTCCTAACTACTGGTACTGCTTTTTCTACGGATACTGCAGCCTCTGGTTTAACTGCTGGCATCTTAACATCTCCTAAGAATACGCTTCTCTCTGGAGAAGGTACAAAGTCTGAATAGGCTGAGTCAAGATTATGCTCTGTTGCATCCAATCCCAGAACCTCTTCTTCTGTACTAACTCTAAGACCAATTGTATGTTTAATTATCTGAAATACTATGGTCATAGTTACTGCTACCCAAGCTATAACTGATACAACTCCTAATGTTTGAATACCTAATAGCTTAGCTCCACCACCTGTGAATAAGCCTAAGGTATCAGTTCCTGCCCCATCTGAGAATAAACCAACACATAATGTACCTATTGCACCATTTAATCCATGCACACCGACTGCACCAACTGGATCATCTATTTTCAATATCTTATCTATAAATTCTATACCAAATACTACTACAAAGCCCGCAATGATACCAATTATAGCATATGAGGTAGGTGATACTGTATCACAACCGGCTGTAATAGCCACCAAGCCTGCCAAAGTACCATTCAAGGTCATAGATACATCTGGTTTTTTATATCTAATCCAAGTAATTATCATAACCGTTACTGTAGCTACTGCTGCTGATAAGTTAGTTGTTACAAATATTTTACTTGCTGATACTATTGCATCACCCTCCATAGATACTGTAGAGGCACCATTGAATCCGAACCAGCAGAACCAAAGAATAAATACACCCAAAGCACCAAGTGTTAAGCTGTGGCCCGGAATAGCTCTTGCTCTACCATCCTTATGATATTTACCAATACGAGGTCCAATGATTAGCGCTCCTATAAATGCTGCTACACCACCAACCATATGAACTGCTGTAGAACCTGCAAAATCATGGAAGCCTAAACCAGCTAACCAGCCACCACCCCAAATCCAATGACCCGAAATAGGATAGATAACCAAACTAATTACTAAACTATATATACAATAAGATATGAACTTCGTTTTCTCTGCCATTGCTCCAGAAACGATTGTTGCTGCTGTTGCGCAAAAAACTGTTTGGAATATTAGGAATGCGAAGAATGGTACTCCCGCAGGCAGCATCCCATTACCATAATTAGCTTCACTAGCAATACCTTTAATGCTTCCTATAAAACCATTACCGCTTCCAAACATAAGACCAAACCCTATAATCCAAAACACTGGAGTTCCTATACTGAAATCCATAAGGTTCTTCATTATTATATTACCTGCGTTCTTTGCTCTGGTAAATCCTGTCTCAACCATTGCAAATCCTGCTTGCATAAAAAATACTAAAGCGGCACCAAGTAGTACCCATATTGTGTTTACAGCTGATAATTCCATAAACAACACCTCCTAAATTTTTGTTATTTCTCTAATTTCTTTTCTACTCTCTCCCTCTGTGGAAGTGTTTGTACTCATACTCTATCCTGCCGGCCTATCTACAATAGAATACGAACTTACCTTGTCAAAAAAGGCGTCTAGAACATATAAATGCTCCAGACGCCTTTGTCTGAGTATGTAATTGATTTACCTTTATATAGTAAAGATAAATCCATCAAGCTTTGACATATTTAACTATCCCAAGCTGATATAATAAAAAAAGTGCCTCACTAAATGTGAAGCACCTTTGCTTATCTAAGTAATAAAATATACTAACCTACTATATTTGTCAACCTGTTTTAACTGCTTTTTATCAAAACCTAAATTAATTAACTCATCTACTTTTTAGGCTTTCATTTATTTTGTTTACACTTGTGTTTCTGAAGTCTGACCCTCCTCTAATGCCAAAACTCCTCTCATCTCTATAACAGGCATACCCTTATCTCGTATGTATTCTTCAGTTATAGTTACTCTTCCTATATTATCATCCTTAGGTATCTGGTACATAATATCCAGCATAAATTCTTCTATAATGGCTCTAAGAGCTCTCGCTCCTGTCTTCTTCTCTAGAGCCTTTTCAGCAATAGCTTCATACGCCGATTCAGAAAATTTCAAATCTACTTCATCTAATAATAGGAGCTTTTGATATTGCTTTAATATAGCATTTTTAGGCTCTTTTAAGATATTAACTAACATATCCTTATCCAGACTCTGCAATGAAAATAGTATCGGTAATCTACCTAAAAACTCTGGTATCATTCCATATTCACGTAAATCCTCTATAGTAACTTGTTTTAATAAGTTGTTATCAGTATCATATTTATCCTTTAAATCTGCCTTAAATCCAATAGATGACTGCTCATTAATTCTCGCCTTAATTATATCCTCTATGTCCGGAAAAGCTCCTCCGCATATAAATAATATATTCTTTGTATTAATTGTAGCCTGAGGCACCATAGCATTTTTGCTGCCTGCACCCACTGGTACCTCTACTGATGCGCCCTCTAATATCTTAAGTAAGCCTTGCTGGACAGATTCTCCGCTTACATCTCTGCTGTTAGTATTCCGTTTTTTAGCTATCTTATCTATCTCATCGATAAATACAATACCCATCTCTGCACGTTCTACATCATTATCCGCCGCCGCAAGTAATTTAGATAATACGCTCTCCACATCATCACCTATATAGCCTGCCTCTGTAAGCGTAGTAGCATCTGTAATGGCAAGAGGTACATTTAATAATTTGGCTATAGTTTTAACTATATATGTCTTACCTGAGCCCGTCGGGCCAACCATTAATATATTAGATTTTTCTATCTCAATATCATCCATAGTATCAGATAATACTCTCTTATAATGATTATATACAGCTACTGATATAACTTTTTTAGCATAATCCTGACCTATTACATATTCATCTAATTGAGCCTTCATTATATGCGGTGCCGGAATATTTTTAATATCTAACTCTGGTGCTTCTGTTTTCTTCTTGCTCTTTTGCTTCTTTATCTTCTGAGACTTAGGTATATCATCTACCGGAGTAAACTGTGCCATATTAACATTAGGCATCTTAGTTAAATCTACAAACTGCATTTCCTTGCCACCAAAGCTATCAAAAGTCTTCTGCATGCAATCAGGACATACATTTATGTTATTTGGCAAATGTACTAGCTTCCCTACTATACTCTCAGGTCTTCTGCACAAATAGCAATAATTTTCATAATCATCACCATCATTATTATCTATTATATCTTTATCATCTGGCATATTATAACCTCCGTTAACTCTCTATATATTCCTAGAATATGTCATCCATTATAGCAAAAGCCACAAATTATAGCAACAAGTCCTATTTCTTGAGTTTCCGCAGTTTTATCCACATAGACCTGAATTAAACTATGTCTTTAT
>CAZOUU010000063.1:0-8492 GCA_964583045.1 uncultured Lachnospiraceae bacterium
ATCTGGCTATAAGTTTGGCGGAGTATTAAACTGCACTATGGCAGTATCCATATCCTTTTACTATCTATATTTACATACACAGCATTTCAAACGGGATGTATTAACAGGAGCATTTAATAGAAGATGTTTCTATCTAGATATGAATAAGCTGCAGAATGCAGAATTTGCTATTATATCCATAGATTTGAATAATTTAAAGACTATTAATGATATGCATGGACATGGAGCGGGTGATAAAGCTATTAGAACGATGGTATATACCTTGAGACATAATTTATCTAGAAATGCTACTTTATATCGTACAGGTGGAGATGAATTTATGATTATTATTAATAACACAACTATGGATAAGACAGATGAGCTAATATCAAATATAAGAAGAGATATGAATAAAACTAAATATAGCTTTGCTATGGGGGTGTCTTATCATACTATAGGTGAGGATGTAGATGATACTTGCAGGGCAGCGGATATATCCATGTATGCAGACAAGAGAGCTATGAAGGCGGAATAAGGAGATATATATGGAAAAGGTACTAAGATTAAAGAGAGAGATTAGAGCAAAAGGAGCAGTTATAGATTTATATAAGGATACAGTGTTAGTTAAGGGAAGACAGGCAGAGTGGGATTTTATCCATCATGATGGAGCGGCAGCAGTTGTAGCTGTTAATGATGAAGGTAAATTGCTTATGGTTAGGCAGTATAGAAATGCTCTAGATAGATTTACACTAGAGATACCAGCAGGCAAGGTAGATGCGCCAGATGAACCTAGAATTAATTGCGCCTACAGAGAACTAGAAGAAGAGACGGGTTATAAATGTGATGAACTAGAGTTTTTGCTTAGGGTAAATACAACTATTGCCTTTTGTGATGAGGTTATAGACATATATTTAGCTAAAAATCTTAAAAAGACAGTTCAGCATCTAGATGAAGATGAAGAGATAGATGTAGAAGCTTGGGATTTAGAGGACTTGAAGCAACTTATATATGAAGGAAAGATGACAGATGGTAAAACTGTGGCGGCTATTATGACTTATGCGGCTAAGTATGGTTTATAGTTACTATGGATTAGATATAAGGAGACTAACTAATGGAGTATATAGTACCAGATTATTATAATAGCTTTGTGTGTAGTGCAGATAAATGTCCAGATACCTGTTGTGCGGGCTGGGGCATAGGTATAGATGAAGTAAGTCTTAATAGATATAGACAGGTAGAAGGTGAATTTGGTAATCGCCTTTTTAATAGTATTGACTGGAAGCATAAGGCGTTTAGACAATGTGATGGTAGATGTGCATTTCTTAATAAAGATAACCTGTGTGACATATATACAGAGATAGGTCACGATATGTTTTGTAAGACTTGTCGTGATTATCCAAAACACATAGAAGAATTTCCGGGAGTTAGAGAGATTTCTCTTGCTATATCCTGCCCTGAGGTAGCTAAGCTGGTTATAGATTCTAAGGAAAAGGTTACATATATCACTAAGAATAATGACAGTGTAGATAGAGAGGAAGAAGGGTTTGATGATTTGCTGTTTTCTCAGATAATAGATGCCCGCGATGCAGCTATAGATATATTGCAAAATAGAAATATAGATGTGAGAATACGTATGGTTATGGCGCTGGCATTAACTCACGATGTGCAGTCACGTATAGATAGAAATCGTATCTTTGGTATAGGAGATGTGATTGGAAAGCTTAAGAAAGAGGCCATAGTTAACTCTTTTATTGATAAACTATCTATATATAGTGATAGAACTGAAGATAAATATAAGCTTATGAAGAAGATGTTTAATAGGCTTTATAAATTAGAACGATTAAAGCCAGAGTGGAAGAAATATCTAGATACCACTAAGGCCATATTATATAAGAAGAGTGAAGCAGAGTATAATGACAAAGTATGGGCTTTTAATAGTAAGAGAGGTTATGCCAGCAAAGAGCAGAGCAATTATGAGTGTAAGCTGGAACAACTATTAGTATATTTCACATTTATATACTATGCCGGAAGCATATATGATGAGAATGTATTAAACAAGATGAAGTTCGCTATAGTAAGTACTTTATTTGTTCAAGAGCTATATATAGCATTGGGAAGCAAGGAGCATTATAACTTTACTGAACTAGCCAGACTATATTCCAGAGAAATAGAACACTCTGAGAAAAATCTGGAATTAATGGATGCTATGATGGAAGAAAATAAAAATTTGTTTTCTGTAGAGAACTTGATAATATGTATACTTAATTAGAGGTTATTAGTTGAAAACGGAGGATGTGGGTGTGAAAAATATAGTATTTGATGTAGGTATGGTACTGGTGGATTTTAGGTGGCGTGACTATATGAGAGATAGAGGATTTAGTGAAGACATTATAGATTTACTTGGGGATAAGATGATTAATAATCCTCTATGGAATGAGCTTGACAGAGGTGTTATGGAAGAGAGTCAGGTCATAGCCGACTTTAAAAAAGAGCTTCCGGAATGTAGTGATGAAATAGATAGATTTTGGGATGATGAAGTCGAGCTGATTAGAGAATTTGATTATGCAGGGCCTATGATAAAAGGGTTAAAAAAAGCTGGATATAAGGTGTACTTATTATCTAATTACCCTCATCGTATGCATGATTTACATTGGCCACGTTTTTCTTTTATAGAAGCTATAGATGGTAAGGTGGTATCAGCACTAGAGCATATGGTAAAACCAAATATGGAGATATATGAATTGCTTATTAATAGATATAATTTAGAACCTGCTGAAACCGTATTTTTAGATGATAGACAGGTTAATGTGGATGCAGCTAAGAAGACAGGTATGCAGGGAATAGTATTTACAAGCTACGAAAACGCCAAGACAGAGCTTGAAAAAATGGGAGTTACATTTTAGGGGGATAATATGGCAGATTCACAGATAACTAAAAATGCTATAGCTGAAAGTCTTAAAAAGCTTACCAAGACTAAACCATTTGATAAGATAACTGTATCAGATATAGCAAGTACATGTGGTATAAATAGACAGACATTCTACTATCATTTTGAGGATAAGTATGAATTACTAAGCTGGATATATTATAAAGATGCCTTTGCACCGATTATGGATAAGATTACCTTTGATAATTGGGATTCTAAATTGGCAGATCTATTTGCGGTTATGAAGGACAATCAGAGCTTTTATACCAATACGATTATGTATACAGATGATTATTTTCAAGAATATATTATAAAGATGGCAGAAACTATATTTGAAGAGGTTATAGATACCTTGGATGAGGATAGACTTCTAGGTAGCGATGATAGGACTTTATTTGCCAGATTCTATGCTTATGGTGTATATGGTACAGTAAATGAATGGGTAGTTAAAGGTATGAAGATACCACCAAGTAAGCTTGCTTCTTATATGAAGAGATTAGCAGTTAGCACTGAGAGGGCGGGATATATTCGAGTAACCACTGGCGAATCTCAAGATATGTTCCCTCCGATACAAGCACTAACAAATCCTGATATACAGGATCCTTCTCAGTAAGAGGAGGAAGGTCAGGATTTATATTATTACATAGCTCTAGTACTTTTTTTGCAGTACGTTTATCGGATTGCCTCGTAAGCTTTGGAACAGGATGAGTAGCATTCGTTATTTCTATATGAGGGACATCTCGTCTTTTTAGTATATGCATTAAGGATATATCCACTAATGCCATTTTCATTTTTTTATCTAAAGACATAATAAGTCACCTCCATAGTAGAATTCATTTTTATCTAATTATTATAGTAGTATTATATAAATGCATAAAAAATAGACACTTTTGCGTAAGCGTCTATTTTTTATGCACTTACGTAAAAGTGTCTGATTACAAAACTATGAGGAAAGTATATTATTATCGTGAAATAAGAAAACGGAGGTCGATAGTATGAACGAATTAGGCAAAGTAATAGTTAAAATGAGAGTCCCTATATTTATAATTAGTTTATTGCTACTTATACCAGCAGCTATTGGTATGGCAAAGACACATATTAATTATGATATATTATCTTATTTGCCTGAAGACATAGAAACCATGAAAGGCCAGGATATATTGGTTAATGATTTCGGAACAGGAGCATTTTCATTATTCCTTGTGGATGGTATGAAGGATAAAGATGTATCAAAGCTAAAAGAAAAGATAGAGACAGTAGATCATGTTAAATCAGTTATATGGTATGACAGCATAATGGACATATCAGTTCCAGATGATATATTACCAGAAGCTGTAAGAGATACATACAGAAATGATGATTGCACAATGATGGCCATTATATTTGACACATCGATGTCATCAGATGAGACGATGGATGCCATAGAAGAGATAAGAAGTATATCAGGAAAACAATGCTTCTTAAGTGGTATGTCAGCAATAGTAACGGATACAAAGAATCTATCTAATAAAGAAACACCTATATATGTAATTATAGCAGTAATCTTATCTAGCATTATTCTAGCGGTTACTATGGATTCATTCTTAGCACCAGTATTCTTCCTATTAAGTATTGGTATGACTATATTATATAACTTAGGTACAAATATATTTTTAGGAGAAATATCCTATGTGACCCAAGCTCTAACGGCAGTATTGCAGTTAGGTGTTACTATGGATTATTCCATATTCCTATGGCATTCTTATCAGGAAAAACAAGTACAGTTCCCGGGAGATAAGAAGAGAGCTATGGCACATGCAATAGGAAATACTATTACCTCGGTAGTTGGAAGCTCTATTACAACAGTAGCAGGATTTGTAGCCTTGTGCTTTATGAGTTTTACCTTAGGTATGGATTTAGGAGTAGTTATGGCAAAGGGAGTTATCTTTGGAGTTATCGGATGCATAACCATATTACCTGCTATGATCCTTGTATTTGATAAGGCAATAGATAAGACAAAACATAAACCATTAATTCCTGATTTAGGTAAGATTTCTAATTTTGTAACAAAACGTTTTTACATATTTATTGTGCTATTCCTAATCATATTGGTTCCGGCAGTATATGGTTATACACATACAGATGTATATTACAATTTGGATTCTACCTTGCCAAAGGATTTACAGAGTGTTACAGCTAATGCAAAACTTCAAGAAGAGTTTAATATGAACTCCACACATATGGTATTGGTGGATAGCTCATTATCTTCAAAAGACACTAGCAACATGATAAAGGAAATGGAAGCAGTAGATGGAGTTAAAACAGTTCTAGGAATTGATTCGGTAGTAGGACCAGCAATACCAGCAGAGATGATACCAGATTCTATTAAGGAAGTACTACAAAATGATGAATATAAGGTAATGCTTATTATGTCAGAATATAAGGTAGCTTCTGATGAAGTAAATGCACAATGTGATTCCTTAAATGCTATAGTTAAAAACTATGATGACAAGGGTATGTTGGTTGGTGAAGCGCCTTGTACAAAGGATCTAATAAATATAACCGATAAAGACTTTAAGACTGTAAGTATAGTATCCATAGGAGCCATATTTGTAATTATTGCCTTAGTATTTAAATCTATATCGTTACCAGTTATTCTAGTTGCGGTAATAGAATTTGCCATATTTATTAATATGGGAATGCCATTCTATACCAATACAGAGCTGCCATTTATAGCATCTATAGTTATAGGAACTATTCAGCTTGGCGCTACAGTAGATTATGCTATACTTATGACTAATAGGTATAAAAAGGAAAGATATGGTGGTAAGAGTAAGGTGGAGGCAGTGAGGATTGCGTTGAGTACATCGGTTCAATCTATTATGGTTAGTGCATTAAGCTTCTTCGCAGCAACCTTTGGAGTAGGTCTATATTCTAACATCGATATGATTAGTTCTCTTTGTACCCTTATGGCAAGAGGAGCAATCATTAGTATGTTTGTAGTTATATTAGTTTTACCAGCTATGTTTATGGTATTTGATCCTGTAATTATTCATACATCCTTAGGGTTTAGAAATAAAGCATTAAGTCCTGTGGATATTATGAAATCTAAATAGTTTATAGCGTAGAAAGGAGTTTTTATTATGAGAAGATATAGAAAACAAGGAGTTGCGTTACTTACAGCAGCAATGATTATAAGTTTATTAGGATGCAATCAGGCAGTAAATGTAAGAGAAAAGAGTGAACCGCTATCAGAGACTGAGAGCAAGCTAGAGGAAGTTGTTAGTGAAAAGGTAGAAGCTAAAAACAGTGAGGATAACGGCAAGGAGGAGACAGTATATGTAACTGCTAATCCAGACGGAAGTACTAAGAAGGTAATAGTCAGCAATTGGTTGAAAAACGGTGATAAGAAAGATTCTATAGAAGATGAGACAACCTTAACAGATGTGGAAAATGTAAAGGGTGATGAGACCTTTAAGCAAGATGGCGATAAGATAACCTGGGCAGCAGATGGTAATGATATATATTATAAAGGTACTAGCAATGAAGAATTACCAGTAACTATGAAGATTAGTTACAAATTGGATGGTAAGGATATATCAGCTAAGGACCTAGCAGGTAAATCAGGTAAGATAACCATAAGATTTGACTACATTAATAACTCAAAGGAAAAAGGCGTATATACTCCGTTTCTTATGGTATCGGGTATGATATTAGATGGAGAGAAATTTACTAATATAGAAACTACTAATGGTAAGGTAGTAAGCGATGGTAATAATAATGTAGTAGTAGGTATGTCTTTCCCAGGACTTAAAGAAAGCTTGGATTTAAAGAGTATTGCAGATGAAGATGTAAATATTCCAGAGTATTTTGAAGTAAAAGCAGATGTAGAAGATTTTTCATTAGCTATGACTATGACTATGGCAAGCTCAGATTTCTTAGGCGAGATGAGCGGCGAAGATAATAATGTAGAAAATGTATTATCTAAAATAGATGATAAGGTAACTGAATTTCAAGATGGAGTAAGTGCATTAACAGATGGAGCTTCCGCTTTAAATGAAGGTGCAACTACATTAAATAGTGGAGTTAATCAATATACTACAGGCGTAAATACTTTAGCTTCTGGAATTGATACTCTAAGCACAGGTGCAAGTCAGGTATCTACAGGAGCATCGAAGTTGCAGTCAGGTATTAATACAGCAAAGGCAGGAGTTGATACCATAGTAACAGGCTATGAAGGTGATAGAGGTGCAGTATCAGGCTCTAAGCAGATAGCAGATGGACTAACTGCTTTAAATAATAGCTTAGCTGGATTTACATTGCCAACTCAGGTGGAGCTAACACCAGAGCAGCAAGCAGGCTTACAAGCATTAATTACACAAAAATGTACAGAAAATATAACAAGTAAGGTACAGGCATATGCAGCAGAGGGAACACATACTCCTGAGGAAATAATGGCTTATCAAAGTGTGTTAACTGAGACTTATGTAGCAGCATATCAAGCAGGTGTACAACAAGGATCTAGTATGGTTATGGATGGGTTAAGTGCTTATGGTACACAGATAGATACATTGAAATCCAGCGTATCAGCGTTATCAAAGGGTGCAAATGGTTTATATGCAGGAATTAATCAATTATATAGTGGTTCGGTTCAATTACAAACAGGACTAACAGATTTAAGTACAGGTTCGGCTTCGTTAGCTACTGGTGCTTCACAGGTAAATACAGGTGCTAAGACTCTTGATACAGGAGCTGCTACATTAAAGAATTCTAGCACTTCCTTAGTAGAAGGAACAGGTAAGCTATTAGAGGGTACTGCAACTCTATCTGAGGGTACAGTAAAATTGTCTGATGGTACTTCAGAATTAGTTGATAAGGTTACCACTCTTAAAAATAACGTGAAGAAGGTTATAGATGCAGGCAAAGCCTATAATACATTCTCAGGTGTATCAGATAATATGGATAGCAGCGTTAAGTTCATAATTGAGACTTCAGCTATTGAGAAATAAAGGATGTACTTTAACTTGCAATGTGTAATAAATAATAGTAAAATCTAAGATATATTAAATGTGGAGGGTCTATTATGGAATACATATGGCAAGATAAGAAGAGAACACTATTTGGGTTACCGTTATCATTTACTAAATATTCACTTACGAATGAGAGATTATTTGTCGAGACGGGCTTTTTAAATAAGACAGAGGATGAAGTAAGGTTATACAGGGTTATGGATTTATCTTTACACATAAGCTTTTGGCAGCGAATGTTTGGTGTAGGCACTATAGATTGTGAATCAGCAGATAAGACTTTAGGTAATTTTCAACTGGTAAGTATTAAGAATCCTAGAGATGTAAAGGAGACTTTGTCAGAATTAGTTGAGAAGCAAAGAGATGCCAAGAGAGTTACATCTAGAGAATATATGAACGATAATGATAGTGACATTGATGATGATGACCAAGAATTTTAGATGATAATAAGAAGGAAAGATAATTTAATTATCTTTCCTTTTTTTGGTTATACTGTAATATATATTTTACTAGGAAAATATAGGATACTATGATATTCTTATAAACAGTAAGATATAAGATTATATAGAAATGAGTGATTA